>JADFCZ010000012.1 GCA_018263295.1 Conexibacter sp. | reverse complement strand
CGAGCCGGTCCAGGGTCCCCTGATCGACGGCGTCCGGCTCGCGGGCGGCGAGCGATACCGCCCCCCAGGGCTCGCCCCGCATCCGGATCGGCGCCGCCGCGCCCGAGCGCAGGCCGGCTTCGTGGAGCCGCGCCGCGGTCCCGATGCTGGCCTCGTCGTAGCGGGTGACCGCCGGCTGACCGGTCCGGGCGACGGTGCCGGCCGCGGTCTCGTCCTCGGGGCCGAACTCGATCGTCGCGCCGATCGTCTCGATCGGCGGGTCGAGCGCCAGCACCCGGGCGCTTCGCGAGCCGTCGAAGCGGACGACGGCGGCCTGCTCGAAGTCGAAGACGTCGTGCATGCGCTTGGCGACCAACTCGACGACCTCCTGGACCGAGGCGTTGCTCGCGATCATCGTCGCGATCCCGCGCAGCGCCCGGCCGACGGCGTCGGCACGGCGCTCGGCGGTGACATCGATGCAGACGACGGTGCCGGCGAAGACCTCGCCGCTCTCGTCGCGGACGGGGCCGGCGGTGAGGCGGAAGATGCGACCGCTCGCCGACTGGTCCCAGGAGACCGACTCGCCGGCGAGGGCGGCGCGGTATCGCGGTATCAGCTCATCGGCCTCGGTTGGCCGGTGAGCCTCCCCCACCGTCCTCCCCTCCATCTCGGCCTGCTCATAGCCGAACCCCGCGAGCGCCTCGCCCTCGGCGATCCGGTAGCGGAGATCGCGGTCGAAGAGCAGGACGAACCCGCCCGGAATGCTGCGGACGAGGGCCCGGTACTGCTCGCTGCTGCGACGCAGCTCGATCTCCGCTTCGGCCCGCTCGGTGATGTCGGTGGCGAGGACGAAGAAGCCCTGGACCTCGCCGCCGACGACGTCGGGGATGTAGGAGGCCTGGGTATGGCGGACGTCATCACGGGTGTCGGTGAGGGTCCGGTCGAAGAGCTGCTGCTCGCCGGCGAGCGCCCGCTCCATGTACGGGAGGTTTAGCTCGAAGAGCTCCGGCCCGAGCAGGTCGCGGATGTGCATGCCGTGCATCTCCTCGGGGGTCAGCCCGAACCACTCGACGTAGGCGCTGTTCGCCATCCGGTTGCGGAGATTCCGGTCCCAGTAGCCGACCATCGCCGGCAGCCCGTCGAGGATCGCGCGCAGCATGTCCGGGTCGGGGCCGTGCGTCCGCTCCGGTGGGGAAGCCGCTCCGGGCATCGTCGTATCGGGTGAGCGCTGGGGCACGAGGTCCTATTCGGCATCCGCGCCGGAAAACTGCAGCCGTCACCGGCCCTCCGGGGGCCGTAGGATCGCGCGCCTTGACCGCTGCACCGGACAACGGAGGGAACGGCGAGGTCCGCCCCGAGCTCGCCGAGCTTCGCGAGCGCAAGGCGCTGCTCGGCGACGAGGCGCGCCCGGAGGCCGTGGCCAAGCGCCGCGCGACCGGTCGCCGGACGGCCCGCGAGAACCTCGCCGACCTCGTCGACGCCGACAGCTTCGTCGAGTACGGCGGCCTCGCGATCGCGGCTCAGCGCGCCCGCCGCGAGGTCCAAGAGCTGATCGAGCGGACGCCCGCCGACGGGTTGATCGGCGGCACCGCCCGGATCAACGGCGCCGAGTTCCGCGACGCGGCGGCGTGCGCGGTCATCTCCTACGACTACATGGTCCTCGCCGGGACCCAGGGCGTCTTCGGCCACCGCAAGAAGGACCGCCTGTTCGAGCTGATCGAGCGGATGCGCCTGCCGACCGTGATCTTCGCCGAGGGCGGCGGCGGGCGCCCGGCGATACCGACTACCCGGTCGTCTCGGCGCTCGACACGCGTGCCTTCGCCCTCTGGGCGCGGATCTCCGGACTCGCTCCGCGGATCGCGATCGTCGCCGGGCGCTGCTTCGCCGGCAACGCCGTCCTCGCCGGCAGCTCGGACCTGATCGTCGCGACCGAGGACATCGCGCTTGGGATGGGCGGGCCGGCGATGGTGTCCGGCGGCGGGCTCGGCGACTTCGAGCCGGAGGAGATCGGGCCGATCGGCGTCCAGTCGCCGAACGGCGTCGTCGACGTCCGCGTCGCCGACGAAGCGGAGGCGGTCGCAGTGGCGAAGAAGCTGCTCGCGTTCTTCCAGGGACCGCTGGCCGAGTGGGAGGCTCCCGACCCCGAGCTGGCCCGGGGAGTCGTCCCCGAGAGCCGCCGCCGCGCATACGACGTCCGCAAGGCGATCGACGCGATCGCGGACACCGGCTCGGTCGTCCATCTCCGCGACGAGTTCGCGAAGGTGATGGTCACGGCGCTCGCGCGGATCGAGGGCCGTCCGGTCGGGATCGTCGCCAACAACCCGATGCAGATGGCGGGGGCGATCACGAGCGACGGCGCCGACAAGGCCGCGCGCTTCATGCAGCTCTGCGACGCGTACGGGATCCCGATCGTGTCGCTGATCGACACCCCGGGGATGATGGTCGGCCCCGACGCCGAGGCGACGGCGCTCGTCCGGCACTGCTCGCGGCTCTTCAACACCGGCGCGAACCTGCGGGTGCCGCTCGTCGCGGTGATCCTCCGCAAGGCCTACGGACTCGGCGCACAGGCGATGGCCGGCGGCGGGCTGCACGAGCCGCTGCTGACCGTCGGCTGGCCGACCGCCGAGCTCGGGGCGATGGGGCTCGAGGGCGCGGTCCGGCTCGGGCTCCGGCGCGAGCTCGAGGCGATCGCCGACCCCGACGAGCGCGAGCGCCGGGTCCGCGAGGTGACCGAGCACGCCCACGAGCATGCGAAGGCGCTGAACGCGGCGACCATCTTCGAGCTCGACGACGTGGTCGACCCCGCCGACACCCGGCGGCTGATCTCGGCGACGCTGGCGGCGGCCGGTCCGGCGCCGGGCCCGGCGGATCCACCGCGGCCCGTCGACTCCTGGTAGCCCGCGTTACTTGTTGCGCTTGGTCTTCAGCTTCGCCTGAAGCTTCGTGACCTGGTTGGTGAGCTTCTGCTGCTCCGACTTCAGGCTCGAGATCTCCTTCGCCTGCTCGTCGGTCTTCTTGGTCAGGCTCTTGATCTCGCTGTCCTGGGCGTCCTGCTTCTTCTGCAGCTGCTTGCTCGCCTTCTTGGCTTCGGCGCCGGTCGCGGCGATCTTCCGGTTGGCGTTGCGCGCCTTGCGGTTGGCGTTGCGCTGCTGCCGCCGCTCGGCGGCGCTGGCCGACTCCTGCGTCGACTTCACCTGGCCCTGGAGGCTGGCGACCTCGGTCGCGACCGCGGCCTTGATCTCGGCATCGCTCGCGTCGTTGTCGTTCTTGGCCGTGACGGCGAGGACGACGGCGACGATGGCCACGATCAGGGCCAACACCGATCCGGCTATCAGCAGCTTCTCTCCACGCTCACTCAGCATCTCGGCTTTCCTCCAGATCGGCTCAGGTTTCGGGGCACCATATTCACGAGCTCGGCGGCGGACGAATGGTCGGCTCCCCGGGCCGACCGGCGGTGGCTAGAGTCGGCTCCATGGCCGAGGAGATCGCACCCGACGTCACCGAGCGGACCACGCTCGCCGGCGAGCGGACGCTGCTCGCCTGGTGGCGAACCGGGTTGGCATCGCTCGCGGTGGCCATCGCCGTCGGCCGGGTCGTGCCCGAGCTCGCGTCGACGACGACGATCTGGCCCTACACGTTCATGGGCGTGGCGTACGCCGCCTACGGCGTGGCGCTGATCATCTACGGCTCGGCCCGCGGCCGTGACGTCGAGCTCGCCGCCCGCAGCGGCGAGCTCAGCCGGACCCGGCCCGCGGTCATGCGGTGGCTGGCACTGGCGGGAATTGCGCTCGGCCTCGGCACGGTCGGGCTGATCATCATCGGCTGAGGAGGCGGAGGCGTGAAGAAGGTCAACATCGGAGATCCGGACTTCGGGTACGACCCCGACGACCCCGAGGGCTTCCGCGCGGGGATGCTCCGCCCCGGGCCGGACCTGGGCGCGAAGAAGCTCGGGCTCAGCGTCTACGAGATCCCGGGCGGGCAGAGCCTTTGCCCGTACCACTTCGAGTACGCCGAGGAGGAGTGGCTGCTCGTGCTCGAGGGCGAGGCGACCGTCCGCCATCCCGGCGGCGAGGAGACGCTCGGGCCGTGGGATCTGACCTGCTTCCCACCCGGACCCGAGGGCGCGCACGAGGTTCGAAACGACGGCACCGATCCGATCCGGGTCCTGATGTTCTCCGACGTCGTCGCTCCGGCGGCGACCTCCTATCCGGACAGCGGCAAGATCGGGATCTGGACCGGGATCAAGGAAGACGACGTCATGGTCCACCGCTCGAGCAAGGTCGATTACTTCGACGGCGAACCCAGGCTGCAGGATTCCTGAGCCGTAAAGCAACCGGACCCGGATGCCGATAGGACGGGCGGTGAAGGGACCGGTCGAATCCCACTCTGCCACGGTCGCGAAGCTCGCCCGCCCGCTGCTCTGGGCGGCCGTCGTCTTCACGGCGGCATGGGCGGTCTGGATGCTCGCCGGCCGGCCCGGCCACACCGGACACCTCTTCAACGCGTGGATCTACGACCTCGCGATCGCGAGTGCCGCGCTCGCCTGCCTGGCGGAGGCGATCGGCGCCGAGCGGGCCCGGGCCGCCTGGGCGATGCTCGGCTCCGGCCTGCTCGCGTGGGGGCTCGCCAACTTCCTCTCCTACACCGACGCCGGCCTCGAGGCCGCGATCGGCCGGCTCACCTGGGTCGACCTCTTCTTCCTGGCGGCGCTCCCCTGCCTGTTCGCAGGCGTCGCGCTGCTGACGCGATCGCGCCCCGGCCGGTTCCCGGTGGCCGGCTGGTTCGACGCCCTCGCCGCGGGCCTCGCGATCACGGCGCTGGCGCTCGCTCTCTCCGCCCCGGCGATCCTCGACTACGGACACCAGGGCACCGTCGATCAGATCACCAACACCGTCTATCCGTTCGTCGATCTGCTGATGCTCGGCTTCCTCGCCGGGTCGCTGCTGACCCACGGCGCCCGCGGCTCGCGGGCGATGCAGCTCGTGGCCGCCGGCCTGGTCGTCTGGACGGCGACTGACGCCGCGTTCGCGATCAGGCTCGCCGAGGGCACCTACCGGGGCGGCATCCTCGATGTCCTCTGGCCCGTCGGCGCCGTCCTGATCGCCGCCGGCGCCGTCCGCGGCTTCGATCGCGAGCCGGCCGCCCGGAGCGCCTACCACTCGCCCAAGGGCCTCGCGCTCGCGAGCGGCCTGCTCGCGGTCGGCATCCTCTGCGTCGCCGGGCTCACCGACGTCGCGGAGGTCGCCGTCTTCGCCGCCTCCGCCGCCGTGCTCGCGCTCGTGCTGCGGCTGCTGGTCGCCTCTCGCGAATACGACGAGCTCCTCGGCGCCGCGACCGACGATGCCGTGACCGACGCGCTCACCGGACTGCGGAACCGCCGCAAGCTCTTCGAGGACCTTCGCACCGTGCTCGACTCTCCCGAGTCGGGCGAGCGGCTGCTGGCCCTGTTCGACCTCAACGGTTTCAAGGACTACAACGACGCCTTCGGCCACGGGGCCGGCGATGCGCTGCTACGGCGACTCGGCCGCAACCTGGAGCGGGCGGTCGCCGATTCCGGACGCGCCTACCGGCTCGGCGGCGACGAGTTCTGCATCCTCTGCGACCCGGCGAAGCGGCCGCGACCGGCGATCCTCCACCTCGCCAACCAGGCCCTGACCGAGAACGGCGAGGCATTCTCGATCTCGGCATCCGGCGGCACCGTGGAGCTGCCGCTCGAGGCGGACGAGCCCGAGGACGCGCTGCGCAAGGCCGATGCCCGGATGTACGCGGAGAAGCGCGGTTCGAGCCGGCCCGACCGCCAGACGGCCGGGGCGCTGCTCCGGGTGCTGCGCGAGCGGGAGCCCGCGCTCGAGGTTCACCTCCACAGCGTCGCCGAGACCGCGGCGATGACGGCGATAGAGCTGGGGATGGACGCGGAGGGGATCGACGTCGTCCGCCGCGCCGCCGAGCTCCACGACGTCGGCAAGGTGGCGATTCCCGACGAGATCCTCCACAAGCCGGGGCCGCTGGACGACGCCGAGATGGAGCTGATGCGCAGCCACACGATCGTCGGCGAGCGGATCATCGGCACCTCGCAGGCGATGCGTCCGGTCGCGCGCCTGGTCCGCTCCTCGCACGAGCGCTGGGACGGCGGCGGCTACCCCGACGGCCTCGCCGCGGACGCGATCCCGCTCGGCGCGCGCGTCATCTTCGTCTGCGACGCCTACGACGCGATGACGAGCAACAGGCCGTACCAGCCGGCGGTCGCGCGGGACGAGGCGCTCGCCGAGCTGCGCCGGAACTCGGGGTCGCAGTTCGACCCGGCGGTAGTCGACGCCTTCTGCCGCGTCGTCACCGGCCGGGGCGCGCCACAATTGTCCGATGAGCCACGACGGCCTTCCGAACTCGCGGCAGAGCCTCCTCGGGGTCTCCCACGAGGGTGACGAGGTCTGGCTGATCCGCGGGATCTCCCAGAAGCAGTACACGTGCCCGGGCTGTTACGGCGACGTCGAGATCGGCGAGGACCACGTGATCGCGCAGACGGTGATGCGGCTCGGCGGCACCGAGCACCGGCACTGGCACCGGTCCTGTGCGAAGCGGATCCTCGAGCCCGGGCTGAACCGCGTGAAGGCCGTCAACGCCCGCGAGGCGGGACGCAGCAAGCTCGAGAGCCGGGGCAAGCGGCCGGCCGGCAAGCGCGGGCGGCGGACTCCCCGCCGCTGAGCGGGCTCAGGAGGAGGAGTCGCCGCTGGATGAGGCGGCGTCGGCCTTGTCGATCGCGTCCTCGAGCTCGGTCTTGCTGAAGGCGCCCTCGATGACGGTGGAGACCTTGCCGTCGGCGTCGATCACGAACAGCCACGGCTCGGACGGCAGGTTGAAGTCGCGGACCTGCGGACGCGGGCCCTTGTTCGGGTCGTTGTCGTTGTAGATCTCCATGTGGATGTAGTCGGCGTCGTCGGGCCGCTCGTTCTTGACCTCCTCGGCGATGTCGACGACGGGGCCGCAGACGCGGCTCGTGCAGAGGGCCGGGGTCGCGAACAGGAGCACGATCGGCTTCTTGCCGAGCTCGTCGGCGTAGTCGACGTCATGCATCGAGCTCGGCGGCTGGCGGGTGTCGATCTTCGTCAGGTCGCCGCCGACGTCGTCGGCGGTCGGCGTGTGCGTGACCGGCGCCTGGTCGCCCGGCTGCGGGACGTCGGGGAACTTGCCGACGACCGCGCTCGGGACGCGCACGTAGTTGTAGGAGCCGTCGTCCTCGCGGAACATCGCGAGGATCTGCCACTCGCCCTTGCTCGGGAGGTCGACCTCGGTGGTGTAGACGTACTTGGCGGCGTCGGGATCCTGCGTGGTGGTCTTCGCGGCGAAGGCGGGCGGCGTCTCGAGCGAGTGGATCTCGGCCGGGTACGGGCCCTCGGCCTTGCCGTTCGGCTTCGCCGCGTAGATGGCGACGTCGGCGTCGGAGACGTTGTCGTGATCGACGGTGAAGACGCCGAAGCCGTAGCGGTTCTTGCCCTCGGTGAACACCTGCTGGGTCGGAGCGACGACGAGGTCGCCCTGCGTCCCCTCGGATGCGAGCTGCTCGAGCGTCTTGCCCTCCGGCGCCGGGAACTCGTCGGCGTTCGGTGCGGCCGTCGTCGAGGAGTCGGAGCCGGAGCTGCCGCAGCCGGCGATCAGCGCGGCGGCGAAGGGGACGGCGATGAGGATGCGGGTTCGGGGCTTCAGTGCTGCGATCACGGCGGCGAATGCTAGAGAAGCCGGTTCATTTACTTGACGGTTAGGCTCCCCGGCGTCAGCGAACGAGGAGGAATACGGCGTGGCCGAGCGTGCAGCAATCGTGACCGGGGGTTCGAGCGGGATCGGCTTGGCGATCAGCCGGGCGCTGGCCGAGGACGGATACGCGGTGACGATCTCCGCCCGCCGGCCCGACAAGCTCGAGCAGGCGGCGGCGACGCTGACAGCGGACGGCCTCGACGTCACGCCGATGCCTGCCAACGTCGCCTCCGAGGACGAGGTCAAGGCGCTGATCGCCGCCCACGAGGAGCGATGCGGGCGCCTCGACGTCCTCGTCAACAACGCCGGCGTCGGGATCGGCAGCGCGATCGACGAGGTCGACACCAAGAAGATGGACATGCAGCTCGACGTCAACCTCCGCTCCTACGTGATCGCGATGCGCGATGCGATGCCGCTGCTGCGGAAGGCGGGCGCCGAGCACGGCAAGGCGCTGATCGTCAACACCGCGTCGATCGCCGGCAAGGGCGGCCAGGGTTGGCTCGCCGTCTACTCGGCGACGAAGGCCGGGGTCATCGGGCTCAGCCAGGCGACGCAGATGGAGGTCGGCAGCGCCGGCATCCAGGTGACCGCGCTCTGCCCCGCGTTCGTCGACACGCCGATGACCGAGTGGGTCCAGGGGCAGGTCAAGCCGGAGGAGATGATCCAGCCGGAGGACCTCGCCGAGACGGTCCGGCTGCTGCTGCGGACGTCGCGCTACTGCCTGATCCCGGAGATCGTCTTCACGCGGCCGGGCGACCCGTCCGCGTTCGCGACCTGAGGGGCGCGGCGATCGCGTCAGGCGACGCTGATCGGTTCCGGCGCCTCGGCGTCGCGCGGCTTGCGCAGGCGGCGGATCCGGAACGGGATCCGCGGGCGCTGGGCCTGCGGGCGCTGGGCCTGTGCCGGGGGCGGCAGCTCGTCGACGAGGCTCGACTCGAGCAGCGCCACGAGCGTCCGCAGCTCGCGCTCGGTCGCCGGACGCGGGTGGTCGGCGTCGGTGTAGCGGTCCCAGCTGCGCGCGAAGCTCGCGAGGTTGATCCGGCCACCGTTGCGGTGGGCGGCGAGCATCGGGCAGATGCCGCCGCTGATCGGGTCGGTGTAGGCGCCGACGATGATCGTGTTGTCGGCGATCCCGCGGAGCATCGCCTCGCGGGCGTGCGTGGGCATCGCCTCGACCGCCGCCCGCAGCCGCAGGCATGCGTTCCGCGGTCTCCTGTTGCGACGCCCGAACATCCGACGTCCGAGGATGGCGCGATCGCGGCGGCGCGGCAAGGGGGCCGTCCCGGCGCGGGAAAGGGCTTGCAGACGCTGTGAGGGCGATCGTGGCCGCATTCGGCGACGCCGGGCACGCCTTCCCGGCGATCGCGCTCGGGCGGGCGCTGGCGGCCCGCGGCAACGAGGTCACCGTCCAGACCTGGGAGCGCTGGCGCGAGCCGGTCGAGGGAGCGGGCCTGTCCTTCGCCGCCTCGCAGGAGTACACCGTTTTCCCGCCCCCGCCGCCGGGCACCGACGCGGGCGCGGGCGAGGCCGCACTCGCGATGATGCCGCTGCTCGAGGACTTCCGGCCGGACCTCCTCGTCAGCGACATCCTGACGCTGGCGCCGTCGCTTGCGGCCGAGCTCGCCGGGGTGCCGCGGGCGACGCTGATCCCCCACCTCTACCCCGTCCACGACCCCGGGATGCCGTTCTTCGGCATGGGGATGGCACCGCCGCGGACCGGAGCCGGGCGCCGGCTGTGGCGGGCGGCACTGCCGGCGCTGGAGACGGGCCTGCGGATCGGCCGGCGTGAGCTCAACGAGACGCGGCGGAGCATCGGGCTGCCGCCGCAGGAGCGATTCCACGGCGGCATCAGCGACCGCCTCGCGATCGTCGGCACCTTTCCCCAGCTCGAGTACCCGCGGGCGTGGCCGGCGGAGACGCTCGTCACCGGGCCGCTCGAGTTCGAGCTCCCCCACCCGGATGTCGAGCTGCCCGAGGGCGACGGCCCGCTCGTCCTCGTCGCCAACAGCACCGCACAGGACCCGGGCTGCGACCTGATCCGGCGCGCCTTCGAGGGATTGGCCGACGAGCCCGTGCGCGTCGTCGCGACGACCAACGGCCACCGGCCCGAGCGGCCGATCGACGTTCCGTCGAACGGACTGCTCCACGACTGGCTCTCCTATTCGCAGGCGATGGCGGCGGCCGACGTCGTCGCCTGCCACGGCGGCCACGGCACCCTGGCCAGGGCACTGGCGCTCGGCCGGCCGCTGCTCGTCTCGCCGTCGATCGGCGACATGGCCGAGAACGCCGAGCGCGTCGCCTGGGCGGGCGCCGGGCTGACGGTGCCGGGGCGGCTCCGGCGGGCGTCCACCATTCGCTGGGCCGTCAGGACCCTGCTCGAGGACGACCGCTACCGGCGCCGCGCCGAGCAGATCGGCGCGAGCGAGTGGGCCCGGGGCGGCGCCGACCGGGCGGCGGCGGCCGTCGAGGGCATCGTCTGACGCCGCCGCGTGCGCGGGCGTCAGTAGCTCGAGTAGCCGCCGCCGGTGGAGTCCTCGCTGGTCGAGTCGTCGGTCGACGAGTCCTCCGATGTCGTGTCCTCGGTCGAGTCGTCGTCCGAGGATCCGCCGCTCTCGACGGCCTCGCCGCTCGAGTCCATCGCGTACCACTCGGCGCCGAACTGGTCGAGCTCGTTGCCGTTGGCGTCGCCCGGCGCCGCGTCGCCGGCGTAGAGGTAGAGCGGGTGGCCGGCGTAGGCGAGCTGCGTCGTCCCGTCGTCACGCTCGAACGTCGTCAGCTGCGAGGCATCGAGCCCGCTCCCGACCGTCACCTTCCCGGTGCTCGTCAGCGGCGGCCAGGCGTCGGCGCAGGCGTCGTAGCAGTAGGACTCGTCGGCCGAATCGTCCTTCTCGAACAGGTAGAGCGTCCGACCCCCGTCGTCGACGAGGATCTCGGCCCCGAGGGCTCCGTTGTCGGCGACGTCGACGGTGCCCTTCGAGCCGCCGGCCTGCCCGGCGGCGGCCGTCGATGTCGATGCATCGGAGCTCGAACTGCTCGAGGAGTCGTCACTGCCGCAGGCGGCTAGCGCGAGAGCCGCGGCGGCGACGACCAGGAGCGCTGCGACGCGGATGCGGGTCGGGGTCATGAGATCACCTCAGATCGCGGAGAAGGCCGCCTCTGAGCGTCCCACCTCCAACCCGTTCGCGCAATCGGACATTGGTCCTAGGACCAGGCCGGCCTCAAGCTCCGGGGGAGGGACTCGAACCCTCAACCTATCGGTTAACAGCCGATCGCTCTGCCATTGAGCTACCCCGGATCGACCGCGCGATCGGGCCAGCCGTCGCGCGGGAGGCGTCAGATTACAGGCAGCGCGCCCGGCTCAGGCGCCCGCGGACTCGACCGCTGCGATCAGCTCGTCGACGTCCTCGGGCTTCGTGTCCCACGAGCACATCCAGCGGACCACGTTCTCGTCCTCGTCCCAGACGTAGAAGGGGTGATCGCCCGGGAGGTCGGCGAGGAGGCCGTCGATGACCGGGCGCGGGAGCTTCGCGAAGACGCCGTTGGCGTCGACCGGGTGGACGAGCTCGACGCCGTCGATCCCCTCGACGCCGGCGGCGAGGCGTGCGGCCATGGCGTTCGCGGATTCGGCGTTGCGGCGCCAGAGCTCGCCCGCGCCGAACAGGGCCTCGAACTGGGCGCTGAGGAAGCGCATCTTCGAGGCGAGCTGCATGCCCTGCTTGCGGATCAGGCCGAAATTGCGGGCGAGCCCGGGATCGAGGAAGACGACCGCGTCGCCGACGAGCCCGCCGATCTTGGTCGCCCCGAGCGAGACGACGTCGGCCTCGACGCCCACCGCGAGGGTTCCGAGCGGCACGCCGAGAGCGGCGGCCGCGTTCGAGAGCCGGGCGCCGTCGACGTGCATGAGCATCCCCATCCCGTGGGCCTCGTCGGCCAGCGTCCGCAGCTCCTCGACCGAGTAGACGGTCCCGACCTCGGTCGACTCGGCGACCGAGACCAGCCGCGGCTGGTTGTGGTGGACGTCGCCGCGACGCGCCTCCCAGGCCCGCATCGCGTCGGGGACCAGCTTGCCGTGGTCCGGCTCGGCCTTGAGCAGCTTCACGCCCGCCCACCGCTCCGGCGCACCGCACTCGTCGACGTCGATGTGCGCTCCGGCGACGCAGATGACGGCGTCGTGGGGACGCGTGACCGCGTCGATCGCGAGGACGTTCGCCGCGGTTCCGTTGAAGACCGGGAAGCCGAGCGCCTCGGGGCCGAAGAGGTCGCGGATCAGGTCGTCGAAGCGCTGCGTCCAGGCGTCCTCGCCGTAGGAGCCGGCGTGGTCGACGTTCGCCCGCGCGATCGCCTCCAGCACCTCGGGATGGGCGCCCGAGTGATTGTCGGAGGCGAAGCCCCGCGGGTCCGGGCCGGTCGCGTCGCTCACGGGTGGAGCTCGAGTCGCTGGCCGTTCATCCGGCCGGCCGCGTCGGAGCAGAGGTAGAGCAGCGCGTCGGCGATCTGCTCGGCGGGGGTGAACGTCTTGTACGGCTTGTCCGGGTTCTTCTCCCGCATCGCCTTCGTCAGGATCGCGTTGATGACGACCACGTTCGCGGTGGCGCCCGTATCCGCGAACGAGTCGGCGAGGGCCAGCGTCCACGACTCCGCGGCCGCCTTCGTCGCCCCGTAGGCGGCGTTCGTCCCGTCCGGCGACTGCGCCTGCGTCGAGGAGACGATCGCGAAGCGGCCGTGCTCGCTCGCCGTCAGCGCGCCGTGGAACGCGCGGGTCGCGTTCTGAAGCGTCCGGACGAGGAGGTCGTGCAGCCACTCGTAGTCGGCCATGTCGAAGCTCTCGATCGGATCGCCTCCGCGCCAGCCGCCGACGAGGTGGAGCAGGCCGTCGACGCGGCCGAACCGGTCGGTCAGCGACGAGCACCAGCCCTTGGCGGCGTCGGCGTCGAGCAGGTCGACCGCCTGCATGTCGATCCGGTCCTCAGGGATCCCGAACGGCTCGACGGCCGCCTCGATCCGGTCGACCGCGATGTCGGCCAGCGCGAGCGTCGCGCCCTCGGCGGCGAACCGCTCGACGACGGCCGGGCCGAGGCCCCCGCCGACGCCGGCGATCGCGATCACGCGCCCGTCGAGCTCGCCCATCAGGCGGCCGCTCCGGTCGCGATTCGCTCGCGCGTCGGGCGGCCCTCGAGCGCGCGCTGGAGCTTCGGCGCCAGCTGCGTGTAGAAGAGGCTGAGCGGGAACTCGTCGTCGCGAACGAGATCGACGAGCTGCTTCGGCTCCTCGACCTCGGGCAGCTCACGCCGGCTCGCAGCCCAGACCGAGCTCTCGGTCGGCGGCACGTACGTCGCGACGAGGTCGTGGGCGGCGATCCACTGGCCGAGCTTCGAGCGGTCGATGCCCGAGTGATACAGCTCGCCGACGAGGTCCTTGAGCCTGCCGACGCCCTCGGCCACCCTCCCCCACTCGATCTCGAGCCGGTTGTCGGTCCAGTGCAGGTAGCCCTCGCTGTGGAGGAAGGCGAACAGCAGTTGCCCGCCGAGCCCGTCGTAGTTGCGGACGCGGTCGCCGGTGAGAGGGAACCGGAAGAGGCGGTCGAAGAGGATCGCGTACTGCACGTGCCGGGCGAGCGGCAGGCCCTCGGCCTCGAGCTTGACGGCCTCGCCGAACGTCGTCAGGTCGCAGCGGAGCTCCTCCAGCGAGTACATCCAGTAGGGGCTGCGCTGCCGGATCATGAACGGGTCGAACGGGAGGTCGCCGCGCATGTGGGTGCGGTCGTGGATCAGGTCCCAGGCGATGTAGGCGTCGCGCGAGAGCTCCGGCGAGGCGAGCAGGCAAGCTGCGTCCGGCGGCAGGTTCAGCTTGAGGATGTCGGCGGCGGCGCCACCGACGCGGCGGAAGCGCTCGGCCTCGCGGTCGCAGAAGATCGCCCCGAAATGAGCCGGGGGCCGCTCGGCGACCGAGAACGTCTCCGGGAAGAGCACCGCGCACTCGGAGTCGTAGCCCGACGTGTAGTCGACGAACTCGACCGGCAGGAACTTGGCGTTGTCGTAGCGGCTCTCGAGCTCGACGACCCAACGCGGCCACGGCACCCGCACGATCAACGCCTCGAAGCACGTGTCCGGCGAGCCGTTCTGCTTGTACATCGGCATCACGACCAGGTGCTCGATGCCGTCGCGGCGCTCCTGCTCGGGCCGGAACGCCTCGGTCGAGGCCATGAAGTCGGGCTTGGCGAAGCCGGAGGCGACCCAGGCTTCGAGGTCGCCGGCGAGCGCCTCGAAGTAGGCGGCCTGGTGCGGGAAGTGCGGCGCCAGCGTCGCGATCGAGGCCTTGATCGTCTCGACGAGCTCCCGCAGGCGCGCCTCGTCGGCGCCGGCCCCGGCGAGGTCGATCGACCCATCCTTGGCCTCGTGCACCCGCAGCTCCTCGACCGCGTCGCGAAGGGCGGTCCAGGCCGGGTCCGCGGCGGCGGCGGACTCGATCGGAGCGCCGCCTGACGCGAAGGCCGGCTCGGCGGCGAAGTAGACGAGGTTGACCCAGAAGGCCTCGTGGTCGAGCGCCTCGATGCAGTCGTCGCCGAAGAGGTCGGAGTCGGCGAGGACGACGACCCGGCCGGAACCGTGGCTCGTCACCGCCGCGAGCGGCGCATCGGGAGACGAGGAGCTCGCGTGGGCACGGGCGAGGATCCGCCCGCCGTTGCTGAGAACGAGCGTCCCGGCCCGGTAGAAGCAGGCCTCGCCGACGCCGGCGAGCGGGTCGGCGCCGCTGCCGTCGGCGGGGATCAGGTTGGCGAGGATCCAGCTCGGCGCATCGCCGCGGTGGTGCTCGTAGTCCTGGACGGTCGCGTTCTCGATCTCGATCCCGAACCGCGCGAGCAGCTCGTTGAGGTTGTTGCCGTACTTGTCCTGCTCGGTCTCGCCGAGCACGATCAGACCACCGCCGTCGTGGACCCAGGAGGCGATCGCCTCGATCTCGGCCTCGCTCAGCCGCGGCTCGCCGACCCCGGTGGTCGACTCCCAGCGGTCCTCGGAGGGATGGGCGATGACCAGCACGTCGGTCGTCGCGAGCGTGTCGGGATCGAGCGCGGCGGAGTCGTTGGCGGCGACGTCGAAGTCGCGGCGCCCGAGCGCGGCGGCCGCTGCGGCCAGCGAGGCGTCGGCCGGATGGGCGGCCTGCATGCGCTCGGCGACCTCGGAGCGGATCGACCACGCCTCGGAGTGGGCCTCGTCGAAGAGGACCCGTGCGCGACGTGTGTGCTCGGACGATTCCATGCGTGCTCTCCTTCGTGACTGGCCCCTGCCGGGGTGCCTCCGGCGGGCGGCGTAGGCCCTAAGTTAGCGCGCCGCGGGGCCGGGAACCGCCCCGCCGATGCCGCGCGCCTCGACCGACGAGATCGCGTCCGCGAGCCGCCCCCGCTCCTTCTGCATCGCGACCAGATCGGCAGGTTCGAGGCCCTCGGGGTGGCGAAGCGTGCGGTCGAGCCGGTCGCGCTCGAGCAGCATCCAGCGGAACTCGAGGTCCTCGCGGGTCGCCGGCTCGTGGTCGACCGCCTGGAGCTTGGTGATCGCGTTGATCAGCGCCGAGTCGCTCTCGCCGAGACCGTCGAGCGGGTCCGCCGGGTGCTCGCGGAGCCGCTCGAAGACGGCGCGGAGGATCGGCGAAGTGAAGTGGTCGGGCCCGAGGCGTTCGAAGTAGGACGCGGAGAGGTCGGGGGCGTCCATGCAGAGGGCCAGCATCATCGCCTCGCGGCGCTCCTCCTGCGTCGGCTCGCGGCGGCGGCGCGGCGGTGCCTGCGACTGCCCGTCGCCGACCCTCCCGACCGGCTCGGGCCGGGCCGCGGGCCGGCGGCCGCCGGACTTCATCCGCCCGGCGACCAGCTCCGGAGCGGCGTCGAGGCGGTCGGCCACCTCGCGGACCATCTCCTGACGGGTGATCGTCTCCCCCATCCCGACCAGCACCGGAACGACCTCGTCGAGCGCGCGGTCGCGACCCGGCGGGTTCGAGAGGTCGGCGTCGCCGAGGATCGCGCGGACGTGGAAGACGGCGAGGTCGACGGCGTCGGCGAGCAGCTCGCGGAGCCGGTTGGAGCCCTCCTCGCTCTGCATCATGTCGGCCGGGTCCTCGCCCTCCGGCATGGCCGCGACGAGCAGGCGGAGGCGCCCGCTGCCGGCGACGCGCTGGGCGCGGAGCATCGCCTCGCGCCCGGCCCGGTCGGCATCGAGGGCGAGGACGACCTCCTCCGCGTAGCCGCCCAGGAGCTTGAGCTGCTCGGGCGTGATCGCCGTGCCCATCACCGCCACCGTCTCCTCGACGCCGGCGCCGTGGAGAGCGATGACGTCGGTGTAGCCCTCGACGACGACCGCGCGGCCGCCGCGGGCGATCGGCCCGCGGGCGCGGTCGATCCCGTAGAGCGTGCGGCTCTTGCGGTAGACCTCGCTCTCGGGGGAGTTCAGGTATTTCGGCTTGGCGTCGGGTCCCATCCCGCGGGCGCCGAAGCCGACGACGCGGCCGCGATGGTCGCGGACCGGGAACGTGATCCGGCCGCGGAAGCGGTCGTAGTGGCTGCCCGGGTTCCTCTGCGAGCGCTGGATGAGCCCGGCGGCGAGCAGCTCGTCGACCGAGTAGCCGGCCTGCTGGCCGCGGGTGAGGACCGAGTCCCAGGCGCTCGGGGCGAAGCCGACGCCGAAGCTGCGCAGGACCTCCTCGCCGAGGCCGCGCTCCTCGATCAGATAGGTCCGCGCCTTCCGCGCCTTCGGCGATTCCCAGAGGAAGGACTCGTAGAAGGCGGCGACCCGCTCGAGCGCCTCGCCCAGGCGGCCGCGGCGGCGCCGTGCCTCCTCGGCCTTCGGGTCCTCGGTCTCGCGCTCGACCTCGACGCCGTAACGCTCGGCCAGCGCCTCGACGGCGTCCGGGAAGGCGAGCCCCTCCTTCTCCTGGACGAACCGGATCGCGTCGCCGCCGGCCTCGCAGCCGAAGCAGTAGTAGAAGCCGTCGCGCGGCTTGACCGAGAACGACGGCGTGCGCTCGTCGTGGAACGGGCAGAGCCCGACGAACCGCTCACCCTGGCGGCGCAGGTCGGTGTAGGCGGAGACGATCTCGACGATGTCGGTCGCGTCGCGGACGCGTTCGATCGTCTCCGGGGTGAATCGGCTCATGCCCCAAGAATGCCTTGCCTTGCAAGAGGGTGCCCTGCGGGCCGCTGGTGGAGGCGCCGCGGGGGAGCGGCAACCCCGGCGGGGCGGGCGGTGCGCACCCATCGGGGCAACTCGCTTCGCTCGTGCTCGAGTCCCGCTGGGCCCGCACCGCCCGCCCCGCCTTCGCGTCATCGGGCTCTGGGCACCTCCACCTTCGTCCCGCCTCGTCACCGGCTGGCTCCCCGTCACGGCCTTCTGGCATTCGCTAGCTGCGCTGAGGCGACTTTGACCGGGATTTCGGCCTTTCTCGCTTCCGCTCGGCGTTGCTGCCTACAACCGCGACTCCTCCGGTAGGGCTATTCGGCGAAACGTTGCTATGCAGAAGCGGTCGGTCATTCCCGCCACGTAGTCAGCGACCCGTTGCAGGGGGTCGTCGCCGGGGCGGCCGGGCGGCATCCGCGATGGGTCCTCGAGGTAGTGGTCGACGAGCGTTGTCAGCGTCCGCAGGACGCGGTCGTGCTCGGAGCGCGCCTCCGGGCCGAGGTAGACGCGGTCGAACATGAACTTGCGCAGGCGCAGCATCGCCCCGCCCATCTCGTCGCTCTGGACGATGTCGCCGGCCTCGCGGGAGCGCTCGACGATGTCGCGGACCAGCGCGTCGATCCGCGCCGAGCCCGTCGGGCCGAGCCGCTCGATCTGATCGACCGGAAGGTCCTCCTCGGCGATGATCCCCGCCCGGACCGCGTCGTCGATGTCGTGGTTGATGTAGGCGACCCGGTCGACGAGGCGGACGACCCGGCCCTCGAGGGTCGCGGGCTTGAGCGAGCCGGTGTGGTTGAGGATTCCGTCGCGGACCTGGTCGGTCAGGTTCAGGCCCCGGCCCCCGCGCTCGAGGTGCTCGACGAGGCGCAGCGAGTGCTCGTTGTGGCGGAAGCCGCTCCCTCCCCGCTCCTTGATCGCGTTGTCGAGGACCTCCTCGCCGATGTGGCCGAACGGCGGGTGGCCGAGGTCGTGCCCGAGGCCGATCGCCTCGGTCAGATCCTCGTTCAGCCCGAGCGCGCGGGAGACGGTCCGGGCGATGAAGCACGTCTCGAGCGTGTGTGTGAGCCGGGTCCGGTAGTGGTCGCCCTCGGGCGCGATGAAGACCTGCGTCTTGTGCTTGAGCCGGCGGAACGCCTTCGAGTGGGCGATCCGGTCGCGATCGCGCTGAAACGGGGTACGGACGGGGCTGTCGGGCTCGGGTTCGGCCCGGTGCGCCGGGTAGGAGCGGGTGGCGGGCTCCCAGAGGAACTCCTCCTCCTGGGCCCGGATCCTCGCCTCGAGATCGGTGCCGGGGCCGCTCATCGGCTCAGGCGACCGCGCGAAGGTTGACGTGGGCATGGTGAGCGAGGGTGTCGCCGATCGCGCGGTCGACCTGACGGAGCGCGCCGTCGGAGGCCTCCGGCAGCTCCGCGATCGGGTTGCCGATCGCGGCGACCATGAAGCGGTGAGCCTCCGGGCTGATCGGGAACCCACCCGCCTCGCAGGAGCCGCAGACGACGCCGCCGGCGGAACCGGAGAACGAGACGATCCCCTCCCGCTCCCCGCAGCGGGCGCAGGAGCCGAGCTCGGGCGAGAAGCCGGCCGCGAGCGCGAGCTTGAGCCGGAACGCGAGCCCGACGGCATGCCCGTCCGGGCCGAGGCCGGCCTCCGAGCCGTCGCCGGCCCGGCGATCGAGCAGCGCCAGGTAGCGGCAGAGCAGGTTGTAGGCGGGCCGGTTCGGCTCGGCCGAGTCGAGCAGCCGCAGGACGGCGTCGCAGCCCCGCGCGGCGGCGCCGATCGCAAGCCCGTCCCCGCGGAGGTCCGGGTAGCCGTCGACGGTGGCCGCGCCGGTCACCGTGCAGAGGTCGCTGCGGCCCTCGTGCAGCATCAGGTCGAGCCGGAAGAACGGCTCCAGGCGTCCGCCGAAGCGCGACTTCGGCCGCCGCGAGCCCTTCGCGATCGCGTTCACCCGCCCGCGCTCGGACGTGTAGAGGTGGAGGATCCGATCGGCCTCGCCGAAGCGGATGCTCCGCAGCACTACGCCTTCTGTCTTGAAGCTTCCGGGCATGGTCGTCCACCTCGAAGGATGACGACCGATGCGGCGGCCGCAAACGGCTTCAGCCGCTCCCCGCCCGCTCGACGCCGTCGCGGATCGCCGCCGCCACCAGCGAGGCCGCGACCGCCCCGATCCGGATCAGCTGCCAGGGGTCCTGCCGCGGGGCGCCGTCGGAGAGACAGAAGACGACGTCGCCGTCGAACGGGGTGAAGACGGGATCGACGGCGCGGGCGACGCCGGCGCTCGCCATCCGGGCGACCTTCGCGCAGGCGAGCTTGTCGAGGCCGGCGTCGGTCATGACGCACGCCAGGGTCGTGCTCTCGCGCTCGGGCGGCGCGCCGGGCGGCTCGACGCCCGCCGCGAACATCTCGGCGCTCCGGAGCATCTCGCCGTCATCGCCGCGCGGCCCGGCGAGGAGCTCGCCGCCGGGGCCGAGCACGTCGCCGGTCGCGTTGACGACGGCGAGCGCCGCGACCGTCTCGCCGGCGCCGGTCGTCGCCGCGGCGTAGCCGATGCCGCCCGGGGCGGCCGCCTCGCGGCCGAGCGCCTTCGCCACCGCCGCGCCGCGGGCGGCGCCGACGCTGCCGCGCTCCGGCACGCCCTCCCGCGCCGCCTCGCAGGCCGCGTAGCCGGCCTCGGGGCCCGGGCGGACCGACGTATCGCCGCCTCCCGCGTTGAGGTCGTAGATGACGGCGGCGGGTACCAGCGGGACGAGCCCGGCCGGCGTGGCGTAACCGCGGCCTTGCTCCTCGCACCAGCGGACGACGCCGTCGGCGGCGGCGAGGCCGTGGGCGCTGCCGCCGGTGAACAGCACCGCGGTCGCCTCCTGCGGGTTGGCGAGCGGGTCGATCACGTCGGTCTCCCTCGTGCCGGGACCGCCGCCGCGAACGTCGACCCCGGCCCGGGTTCCGGACGGAGGCAGGATCACCGTGCAGCCGGTCGGCGCGCCGGAGGCGGTCCAGTGCCCGATCGCGAAGCCGGCGGGCGGCGCCGGGACGCTCACGGTCGGACCCGGCGCTTCGGTCGCCGGCGCCGGCGCAGCCGCACCTGGCATGCCGGGCAGAAGTAGGTCGAGCGGCCGCCGACGACGATCCGGTTGATCCGCTCGCCGCAGCGCGGGCACTCCTCGCCCGCCCGCGTGTGCACGAGGAACTCGTCCTGCATCGAGCCCTGCTCGCCGCGCGAGTCGCGATAGTCGTCGATCGAGGCGCCGCCGTTGCGCAGGCCCTCCTCGAGCGCGGCGACGATTCCCTCGTGCAGCGCCTCCCAGTGCTCGCGGCGCATCGAGCCGGCGGGCGAGAGCGGGTGGAGCTCGGCGCGGTGGAGCGCTTCGTCGGCGTAGATGTTCCCGATCCCGGCGATGCCCCTCTGATCGAGCAGGAACGACTTCAGCGGCGCCGTCCGGCCCTCGGCAACCCGCCCGATCAGCTCCGGGGTGAGCTCGTCGCTGAGCGGCTCGACGCCGATCCGGGCATCGAGGTACGGACCCAGCTCGCCGGGCTCGAGCAGCGAGGCGTGGCCGAAGCGGCGCGGGTCGGTGAACTGCAGCAGGCGCCCGTCGTCGAGTTCGAGCTCCGCCTTCAGGTACCGCGGCTCGCTCGACGACTCATAGAGGCGCTCGCCGCCGAACCTCCGGGCCTCCTCCCCGCGCTCGGCGAGCAGCAGGTTGCCGGTCATCCGGAGGTGCATCAAGAGCGTCGAGCCGTCGTCGAGCCCGACCAGCAGGTACTTCCCCCGCCGCCCGACGGAGACGATCTCGCGGCCGACGAGCCGGGCGGCGATCGGCGCCGGCGGCAGCGGTCGCGTCCAGCGCTCGTCGAGGATGTGGGCTCCGGCGATCGTCCGCCCGACGACCTCGGGCTCGATCTGGCGGCGGATCGTCTCGACCTCGGGCAGTTCCGGCACGGCAGCAAGATTAAGCCTCGACAAACCGGGACTCCGGCGCTACGCTCGTTGCAGGAGTTACAAGTAGCGCATTCGACCGGGGGTAACGATGAAGGGCTCGAGGAGAAGGCCGTCGCCGGCGCTGATCGTGGCGATCGTCGCGCTCGTGGTCGCCTGTGCGGGCACCGCGATCGCCGCCAATCTGATCACCAGCAGCGAGATCAAGAACGGCACGATCAAGAAGCAGGATCTGAGCGCGAAGCTGAAGAAGTCGCTGAAGGGGAAGCGCGGCCCTCAGGGACCGCCCGGAGAGCAGGGCCCACCCGGTCCCTCCGGCCTGAGCGGCGGCACGATCCCCTCGGGGACGACGGTCACCGGCGGTTGGGGCGGTCGCTACATCGCCGCACTCGCCGGGACCCAGACGAACAGCTACCTGCTGACCTACAGCTTCCCGCTGCCCGCGCCGGTCCGGCTGACCGATGCCCAGGTGCAGTTCGGGGCCGGCACCGCGAGCCCGGTCGGCGATGCGGATCCGGCCTGCAGCGGCAGCGTCGCAGCCCCGACCGCACCGGCCGGGATGGTCTGCATCTACTCCAACGACGGCGCCCGCGACAACTCGACCCTGACGGGCTTCAAGCTCAGCGCCGCTCAGGCGAACACCGATGCCGACGCTCACGGATTCACGGTGCGGATGATCAACGTCAACACCCCCGGGACGATGCGCGCCGAGGGTACCTGGGCCTACACGGCCCCGTAGCGGGCGACGCTCAGGCCTTCGCCCGCGGGTGGGCCTCGAAGTAGACCTCCTTGATCCGGTCCGCGGAGAGGTGCGTGTAGATCTGGGTCGTGGCGACGTCGGCGTGGCCGAGCATCTCCTGGACCGAGCGGAGGTCGCAACCGCCGGAGAGCAGGTGCGTCGCGAAGCTGTGCCGGAGCGTGTGCGGGCTCATCTTGTCGTCGAGTCCGACGTCGCGGGCGCGGCCCTGGATCACCTTGTAGAGGCCCTGGCGGGACAGCGGCCCGCCGCGCTGGTTGAGAAACAGCGCGCGGACGTCGGTGCCGGCGGCGAGCTCGCCGCGGCCCGATCGCAGGTACCGCTTGACGGCGGCGCCGGCCTCCCGGCCGAGCGGGACGATCCGCTCCTTCGAACCCTTGCCGTGGGCGCGAAGGAAGCCGCGCTTGAGGTCGATCGAGCCGACCTCCAGGCCGACCGTCTCCGATGCCCGCAGGCCGCAGCCGTACATGACCTCGAGGATCGCGCGGTCGCGGAGGTCGGCGGGGGCGCTACCCGAAACCGACTCGAGCAGCTTCTTGACCTCCGAGTAGCCGAGCACCTTCGGCAGTGTCCGACCCTTCTTCGGCGGCCGGACGTCGGCCGTCGGGTCTGTGTCGATCAGCTCGCCGCGGCGGAGGTGCCGGTAGAACGAGCGCAGGCAGGCTGTCTTGCGGTTCAGCGTCGCGGCGCTGCACGGTGGCCGCTCGCCGTCGCCGGTCGCGAGCCCGGCGAGGAAATCGGCCACGTCCGGGCCCTCCGCATCGGTCGCGCCCTTGCCGCGCTCGGTCAGGAACGCGCCGTACTGAAGCAGGTCGGTGCGGTATGCGGCGAGGGTGTTGCGCGAGAGCCCGCGCTCGAACTCGAGGTAGGCGAGGAAGTCGAGAAGCAGCGCTTCGAAGCGCGCATCGACGTCCTGGGCAGCAGCGGGAGTCGCGGTGATCGCGGACACGGGGTCCATCTTTCGGTCCGATGCCCGGTCCCCTGCCGGTGCAACCGCGCACCCGGCGCCGAAGCTGAACCGACCGTCAGGCGGCGTCGGCGAGGGCGCGGCCGGCCGCCAACGGCGCCGCGAAGAACAGGCGATCCTCGTCGAGGGTGCGCCCCATCGTCCGCTGCGGCAGCCCGGCCTCGGCGTAGCCCGGGAGGTCGGCCGGGGCCTCGCGGACCCGGTGCAGGCCGCCGCGGGCCTCCTCGATCACGGCCGCCGGATCGCCCGCAGCCAGCGGCCAGAGCTCGTCGATGCCGGCGGGCACCGGGACCTCGACGCCGCCGAGCAGGAGCTCGAGGACCGAACGGGTGTGGTGGCTGAGGCCGAGGTGACGCGGACGCGGGTCGCCCGAGGACATGCGCGGGGAGACGATCGTCGGCAGGCCGAGGGCGAGCGCCGAATGGGACGCGTCGAGCGCCGCCATGCCGCCGTGGCCGTAGCGGGTCGACGACCCGAGGATCCCCGGCCCGGGTCCGACGATCACCGCGTCCCAGTCGAGCTCGGCCGCCGCATGGAGCGCGCCGATCAGGCTGATCGCCTCGCGCTCGCCCCCGTAGGAGGGCGAGGCGGTTATCGAGCCGGCGATCAGACCGCGGTCGATCAGCGTCCGGAGGTCGGAGGAGAGGCCGCCCGGCAGGCCCCCGCCGCCGGCCTGGACGAACCCGACGCGGCCGGCCGCCCCCTCCCCCGCCGCCCAGGCGGCCGGAGCGAGGTGGCCGTGGAGCGGCAGGACGAGGACCGGTAGCGCCCGCACCGGCATCGCCGGCGCCTCGGCTGGAAGCTCGATCGGATCGACCGCGTGCTGGAGCGAGCTGTAGTTCAGCTTCATCACGTGGACGTCCGGCGGCGTCTCGCCGCCCTCGAGGCCCCGGGTCAGGTTGACGTGGACGATGTCGTAGCCCCCCGACCCGAGCCCGAGGTCGAGCGCCGCCGTGTTGACGACGACCTCGTCGCCGGGCTCGGCCGGGCCGACCATCGACTCGTCTGCCCAGGCGCGCCGGCGCTCGCCGTCGACCTCGACGACCAGCATGCCCCCACCCGGCTGGGACTCGACGACCGTGCCGCGGCGGAGCTTCAGCACCTCAGCCCCGCCCGGCCTCGGCGACGATCTCGGCGCAGATGTCGAGCATCTGCACGAGCGCCTCGGCCGAGACCCACTCGTCGGAGGTGTGGTTCGCCCAGGTCCCGTTCGCCAGCAGCAGCGCCTCGAAGCCGGCCGAGCGGAGCGCGTTCGCGTCGCTGCCGCCGCCGGTGGTGATCTCGACCGGCTCGACGCCGCAGGTCTCGAGCGCCGCCCTGGCGATGGCGAGCGGGCGCGAGGACGGCTTGACCCGGTAGCCGCGGAAGTAGGTCTCGACGAGGACGTCGACGTCGACCCCGGCCTCGCCGGCGGCCCACGAGCATGCGTCGACCATGCTCTGGGCGACCGCCTCGGCGCGGCCGGCGTCGAGCGCCCGGGCCTCGCCCTCGACGTGGCAGCGGCCGGCGACGACGTTGGGCGCGGTGCCGCCGTCGATCACGCCGATGTTGGCCGTGGTGTCGGCATCGAGCCGGCCGAGGTCCATGGTCGCGATCGCGGCCGTCGCGGCGCCGATCGCGCTGCGGCCGTCCTCCGGGCGCATCCCGGCATGAGACTCGACGCCGCGGAACTCGGCGATCAGCTTCTTGTAGGTCGGCGCGGCGACGATCACCTCGCCGATCGCGGTCGCGTGGTCGAGCACGTAGCCGAACTTCGAGCGCAGGACCTCGACGTCGAGGGCGGCGGCCCCACGCAGGCCCTGCTCTTCGGCGACGGTGAAGACGAGCTCGAGGCCGACTTCGCCCGGCTCGGCCGCGAGCCGGGCGGCGAGCTCCATGACGACCGCGACCGCAGCCTTGTTGTCGGCGCCGAGGATCGTGTCGCCGGCACTGCGGAAGACCCCGTCGTCGTCGGTGACGACGATCGGCTCGTCGTGAGGCACGGTGTCGACGTGGGCGAAGAACGAGACCCACTCGGCGACCTCGGGATCGCCGGCGGGAGCGACGTGCGCGATCAGGTTGCCCGCCCCCGCCCGGGCCGGGCCGGCGGAGTCGTCCTCGCGGAAGGGGATGCCGAGCTCGGTCAGCTCCGCGGCGAGCGCGTCGGTCATCGCGCGCTCGTTCCCGGTCACCGACGGGATCTCACAGAGGCGGACGAACCGCTCCAGCAGCCTCTCCTCGCTCACGCAGGAAAGGCTAGTTGGTGGTCTGCTTGATCGTGATCTCGTCGTCGCCCGAGGCGCCGACCTCGTCGGCGACGGGCTCGCGCTCGTCCGCCCGAACCGCCGCGGCGCCGACGAACTCGCGGAACAGCGGCTCCGGTCGCGTCGGCCGCGAGTTGAACTCGGGGTGGAACTGAGAGGCGACGAAGAACGGGTGGTCGGGAAGCTCGACGATCTCGACGAGGCGCTCGTCGGGAGATGTCCCGCTCATCACCAGGCCCTCGTCCTCGAGCCGGCGGCGCAGCATGTTGTTGACCTCGAAGCGATGCCGGTGGCGCTTGTAGATGACGCCCTCGCCGCCGAATATCTCGCGCGCCCTCGTCCCCTCGTGGAGCTTGACCGGGTCGGCGCCGAGGCGCATCGTCCCGCCGAGGTCGGTGACCTCCTTCTGCTCGGGCAGCAGGTCGACGACCGGGTACGGCGTCTCGGGGTCGAACTCGGCCGAGTTGGCGCCGTCCATCCCGCAGACGTGGCGGGCGTAATCGACGACGGCCATCTGCATCCCGAGGCAGATGCCGAGGAACGGGATGTCGTTCTCGCGGGCGAACCGCGAGGCGGCGACCTTGCCCTCGATCCCGCGCTCGCCGAATCCGCCCGGGATCAGGATCCCGTCGGCGTTCGCGAGCGAGCCGACGTCGAGTTCCTCGCTGCTGACGAGGTCGACCTCGACGTTGACGCCGTGGTGCCAGCCGCCGTGCTTGAGCGACTCGATCACCGACTTGTAGGCGTCCTCCAGTTGGACGTACTTGCCGACCAGCGCGATCCGGACGGTGCCCTCGGCGGCGTCGGCGCGGCGGCAGAACTCCTCCCAGTCGGTCAGGTCGGGCGGCGGCGCGTCGATCGCGAAGTGGTCGAGGATCAGATCGTCCATCCCCTCGGCCCGGAACGCGAGCGGGACCTTGTAGGTGTTGTCGACGTCGCGGGCCGAGATCACGGCCTCCTCGGGCAGCGAGCCGAACAGGGCGATCTTGCGGCGGATGTCGCGGTCGAGCCCGGCCTCGGAGCGGCAGAGGACGGCGTGAGGCTGGATCCCGATCCGGCGCAGCTCGTTGACCGAGTGCTGGGTCGGTTTCGTCTTCAGCTCGCCGGCGTGGCCGACGTAGGGGACGAGCGTCAGATGCAGGAACATCGCCCGCTTCGGGCCGAGGTCGGTGTAGAGCTGGCGGATCGCCTCGAGGAAGGGCAGCGACTCGATGTCGCCGACCGTGCCGCCGATCTCGGTGATCACGAAGTCGACCGACTGGGCCTCGGCGACGATCAGGATCTTCTGCTTGATCTCGTCGGTGATGTGCGGGATCACCTGGACGGTCCCGCCGAGGTAGTCCCCGCGGCGCTCGCGGGCGATCACCGTGTTGTAGACCGACCCCGCGGACACGCTCGAAGCGCGTGAGGTGTTGTGGTCGGTGAAGCGCTCGTAGTGGCCGAGGTCGAGGTCGGTCTCGGCGCCGTCCTCGGTGACGAAAACCTCACCGTGCTGGAACGGGCTCATCGTCCCCGGGTCGACGTTGATGTAGGGGTCGAACTTCTGGAGCTGGACCCGGAAGCCGCGAGCGACGAGGAGGCGTCCGATCGAGGCGGAGGCGATGCCCTTTCCGAGGGCCGAAACGACACCTCCTGTCACGAAGAGGAAGCGGGTTTCTCCTGCCGGCATTCGAACGCTCAAACCGGGGTCCGAGTCTAGCCGCCGGGAGGACGGAAGCCCGGCCGGGTCGCACCCGCTACCGTCCGAACTCCGCGTTTTGCGGAGGCGGATAGGCTCACTTCGTGGCCCCCGACGACGCCGAAGGCGAAGTGACCCCGGCCGAGCCGCTCACCGGCGGCTGCATGTGCGGCG
>JADFCZ010000011.1 GCA_018263295.1 Conexibacter sp. | reverse complement strand
CCGGCCTTCCACCAGTTCACGAACTACGCGCCGGCGTGGGCGCCGGTCGCCGACGACGGCCTCCCCCGCTTCGGGGAGCGCGTCGACTACGCCGAGCTGGCGAAGCAGCTCGGATTCGACGACTCACCCCTGTAGGCGACCGATCCGGTCGAGGGCGCGAAGCGGCGGGATGCGCTCGATCGCCGCCGAGATCGACCGGAACTCGCCGTAGATCGTCAGCACGGCGACGACGATCAGCGCGATCAGCCTGGCGTCGGTCCCGAGCGCGGCGAACAGGGCCACACCCGCGATCGCTCCCGCCAGGTTCGCCCCCGCGTCGCCGAGCATGGCCTTCTCCCTGAGGGTCAGAGCCGCCCCGACGATGATCGGTGCGATGAAGACGCCGAGGAGCTGGATCGGGAAGATCGTCCAGGCGCCGATGCAGACGCCGGCGAGGACGAGCAGGAGCGCCTTCTCGACTCGCCCCGGACGGAGGTCGAGGAGGTTGAAGAGGTTCGTCGTCAGCAGCAGCAGCGCCAGGTCCGCCAGGTACCCGGGCCACTCGCGGCCGAGCCCGGAGACCGCGAAGGCGGCGAGTCCGAAGGCCCCGGCCGCCTTGATCGCCCCGGTCGACAGGCGGCCCGAGAGCACCGCGCGCGCATGTCCGCGCCAGCCGCGCGCCGTGTCGCCGGCATGGCCGCGGCCGAGCATGTCGTCGAGCAGGCCGAGCAGCGCGATCCCGAGCAGGTAGGCGGCCCAGCGGTCGAGCCCGGGCTCGAGCAGGTCGAGGTCCGCGCGGTCGTTGAGCACCGCGAGCGGCGCCAGGGCGATCACCGAAACCGAGATCGCCAGCGCGCCGCTGGGGAAGGCGGCGGTCCGGCCGCGCCAGTTCTCCCTGGTCAGGCCGGTCCGCAGCATGTCGGCCGTCCAGGCGGGTAGCAGCCAGATCGCCAAGAGCCCCGCGACGACGAGGCCGGCGATCGTCACGGCGAGCCGGCCCCGCGGCCGAAGTCGGGCAGCAGGCTCGCGGCCTCCTCCTTGATCCCGAAGTTGCCCTCGAACCCGTCGAGCGCGTAGACGAGGCCGATCGCGCCGGCCGGCAGGTCGAGGTGGTCGACGGTCGGGATCCCGGCGTCGATGAAT
>JADFCZ010000010.1 GCA_018263295.1 Conexibacter sp. | reverse complement strand
TCGGGCGGGATCCGGGCGATGACGACGTCGTCGACGCCGCGCAGGTCGCCGCTGAAGCGGGCGAAGAGGTCCGGGGCGAGACGCCTGATCGTCGGGCCTCCGCCGGCGAGCTCGCGGCCGACGGCCTCGCCGATCTTCGTCAGCGAATCGGGGTCGTTGCGAAGCTTCGCGTAGCGCGGCTGCAGGTCGTCGATCAGCGCCTGCTCGTCCGGGGGCAGCGCGATCTGGGCGACCGCCGCCAGCTCGCCGTCGGCCGTCTCGACGGCGTCGCGGGTGTCGGAGACGAGCTCCTCGTCGGTCCCGCCAATCTCGACGAGCGCGACCCGGCGGCCGACCAGTCTGCCCGCGAGAACTTCGGGAATTATCAGGGAGCTGAACCGGTCGCTCCGGTCGAGCTGGGTCTGAAGGTCGTCGGCCTTGTCCTCGGCGGCCGAAAGATCCGTCCGCAGGCTGGACTCGAGCTCCTCAGACGCGCTCGAGACGACGTCGTCGGCGAGCCCGATGCCGATCAGGATGCCGACCGCGAGCGCGATGAAAACGGCCGCGAGCGAGGCGGCGTGGTAGCGACCGCTATATCCCATTGCGCGCGAAGCCTCGCAGGCGGCGGGGCGGCGCGGGCGTGTCCGCCGGGTCAGCCACCGAAGGCGTCCTTGATCTTGATCCAGAGCAGCTCGAAGACGTTGTCGATGCCGGGCGAAGCGAGGATGACGGCGACGACGACCAGCACGAAGGCGACGGCGAAGAGGACGATCCCCACCGCCCCGATGCCGGGCCGGTAGAGCCGGCTCACCCCTTTCGCGTCGACGAGCGTCTCCCCCACCCGCAGCCTGGTCAGGAACGTCGACGACATCCCGGCGCGGTTCTTGTCGAGGAACTCGATCAGGTTGAAGTGGGCGCCGACCATGACGATCAGCTCGGCCCCCTTCTCGTGCGCGAGAAGCATCGCCACGTCCTGGCTCGTCCCGGGGGCGGGAATCACCAGGTGCTCGAGCCCGTCGGCTTCGAGCCGCTCGTGGCCGGGTGCGCGGCCGTCGGGATAGGCGTGGACGATGAGCTCGGCGCCGCAGCGGAGCGCGCCGTCGGTCGCGCTGTCCATGTCGCCGAGGATCACGTCGGGCTTCATCCCCGCCTTGATCACGGCATCGGCGCCGCCGTCGACGGCGATGATCAACGGGCGCCGATCGCGGATGTAGGCATTCAGCGCCGCGAGGTCCTCGCGATAGGTCGGGCCGCGGACGACGATCAGGACCTGCCGGCCGTCGAAGCGCGTTCGGGTCGGCGGCAGATCGATCTCGCCCGAGAGCAGGCCGCTCTCCTCCCGCACGTGCTCGATCGTGTTCGTGGCGAAGTCGGCGATCGCCGTGTCGATCCGGGAGCGCTGCTCGGCGAGCCGGCGTTCGAGGTCCGCGATCGACGGGCGCGTGCCCTCGGCGACCGTCCGGCCGGACAGCAGCACGTCGCCGCCGTCGAGTTCGACGACGTCGCCGCGGTCGAGCATGTCGAAGAGCCCCGCACCGGTCGCCTCGACCAGGACCATTCCGGCCTGGGCGAGGATCAGCGGCCCGATGTTCGGGTAGCGGTCGGTCGAGAACGGCGCGACGTTGATCACGGCCACCGCTCCGGATGCGGCGAGGTCCTCGGCGGCGATCCGGTCGAGGTCGGCGTGGTCGATCACCGCGATCTCGCCGAGCTCGATCCGCTTGACGAGGTCCTTCGTCTTCTTGCCCAGCCGCACGGGGCCGACGACGACGCGATCGGGATCGGTGTCGAGCTCCTCCCGGTCGCGCCGATTGAGCATTCCGCGCAGCCTCCCACCGGTCGTCATGCGCCGATTATGCGGCAGTCAGCAACTCCCTTGCGTGCCTGCCCGCCGCCTCGTCGTCGCTGTCGGCTCCGAGCATGCGGACGATCTCGGCGAGCTGCTCGTCGCCGCTGACCGCGTCGACCCGGGCGACCGTCGCCTCGCCGTCGGCCTCCTTGACGACCCTGAAGTGGGTCGAGGCCAGCGAGGCGACCTGCGCGAGGTGGGTGATGCACACGACCTGGCGCCCTTCTCCGAGCGCCCGCAGGCGCTCGCCGACGCGGCGCGCGACCTTGCCGCCGACGCCGGCGTCGATCTCGTCGAAGACGAGCGTCTCGACCTCGCCGGCGGGGCCGCTGCCCGAGAGCGCGAGCATCACCCGCGAGAGCTCACCGCCGGAAGCGGCGTCGCTGAGCGGCGCGACCGGCATCCCGGGGTTCGTCGCCACGCGCAGCTCGACGGTCTCGCAGCCGGAGGCGCCGTAGCCGTCCTCGACGGGGAGCAGCGCCACCTCGAGGGTCGCGCCGTCCATCGCCAGCTCGGCGAGGACGGAGGCGACCTCTCGCTCGAGCTTCGGTGCCGCAGCCGCCCGCGACTTCGAGAGCTTCTTCCCGGCCCCGGCCCGCTTCGCCTCCGCGTCGGAGACCGCGGCGTCGAGCTCGCTGCCGCGCTCGGCGGCCCGCTCCAGCCGCTCGAGCTCGGCCCGGCAGTGCTCGGCGTGCGCAAGCACCGCCTCGGCGCTGCCGCCGTGCTTGCGGATCAGCCGGTCGAACTCCCCGAGCCTGGTCTCGACCTCCTCCAGCCGGCCGGGCTCGGCCTCGATCGCTTCGAGGTAGGAGCGGAGCTCGGCCGCGAGGTCGGAGAGCTCGACCGAGGCGGCCGCGACCCGCTCGCCGAGCGCGTCGAGGGCCGGATCGACCAA
>JADFCZ010000009.1 GCA_018263295.1 Conexibacter sp. | reverse complement strand
AGCGGACCGGCCGCCGATGAACGCAGACGAGCGCCCGGACCCGGCCGAGACCCGGCGCGCGAGGACGACGTCCTCGCCGGCGGGGATGCGGTCGGCCAGGTCGGCGAGCGCCGGATCGTCGAGCAGGCCCTCGGGCACGTCGAAGCTGCCCTCGACCCAGGCCTCCTCGGCCCCGGGCCTGACGACGGCGCTCCGCGGGCGCCCGCCCATCAGCAGGTCGAGCGAGTGCGCGAGGACGGTCTTGCCGGCGCCGGTCTCGCCGGTGATGACGTTCAGGCCGGGGCCGAAGCGCATCTCGGTGCGCTCGATCAGCAGCAGGTTCTCGATCCGGAGCTCGCGGAGCATGCCCCTGGGATACCAACCGCCCCCGACGGATGCCCCCGCTGCAGGCAGTACCTAGGTCTGACGAGTCCCCCGGCCCGCGGATCAAGGAAGAGGTCGGCGACGCGGCCTGTGGGCCGCGAGCCGGCCAATGACGCCGAGCCGCGGCCCGGGGGGCCGTCAGTGCGCGAGCCTTCCGAACTTCTCGCGGATCCTCCGGTAGAAGGTCTCGCCTTCGAGCTGGGCGAGCAGCGCGAGGTTGTCGCGGAAGCCGACGACCACCTCCTCACCGGGACCGAGCGTGCCGGTCTCGACGCCGTCGATGCCGATGTCGACGGAGTCGCGAGTGCCGACGTTGGCGACGTGGAGGAGATCGCCGGGGGCGACGACGAGCGCCCGCGCGGTCAGCGTGTGCGGGGCGATGAAGCTGACGACGTAGCCCTCCACGCCCCAGGCGAGGATCGGGCCGTTGTTGGCGAGGTTGTAGCCCGTCGAGCCGGCGGGGGTCGCGGCGACGAGGCCGTCGCAGCGGACGCGCCCGACCTCCTTGCCGCCGACGCTGTAGCTCAGGTCGGCGACCCGCTGGTGCGGCCGCCGCGTGAACGAGACGTCGTTGACCGCGATGTGCGACTCGTCGCCGATCCGCGCCTCGAGCCCCGGCAGCGAGACCGTCTCGAAATCTCCGCGGAACGCCCGCTCGAGGCCCGCGGCGAGCTCCTCCCCCTCGACGGCGGCGAGGAAGCCGACCGTCCCGTAGTTGATCCCGAACACGGGGACGCTGGTGCCCGTGTAGCGCCGCAGCGCCCGCAGGATCGTCCCGTCGCCGCCGAGCGCGAGGCAGAGGTCGACGTCGGCGGGCAGCTCGTCGGCGAAGACGACGCCCGCGATCGCCTCGCGGCGCTCGTCCGGATCGGGCTCGCGCTCGACCACGACGAGCTCGCATCCCGCGGTCGCGGCGGCGCGCGACGCCGCGAGGATCGCCTCGTCGGTATTGCTCGGGCGCGAGTGGGTGAGGACGGAGACGCGCTTCATCGCACGGCCTCCTCGATCGCGGACGCTCCGAGCGTTCCCTCGCCGGTGCCGAAGCGGACGAAGTACTCCTGGTTGCCCTTCGGGCCGGGGACTCCGGCGGCGGCGATGCCCCGGGCGCCGAGCCCGAGAGCGCCTGCGGCCGCGATCACGTTGCCGACCGCCTCGCGGCGATCCTCGACCTCACGGACCACGCCACCCTTGCCGACGCGGCCGCGGCCGAGCTCGAACTGGGGTTTGACCATCGCGAGCACCTCACCATCTTCGGTCATCGCGTCCCCGACCGGCCCGAGGACCTTCGCCAGTGAGATGAAGCTGACATCGACGACCGCGAGGCTGGGGCGGAACGGCAACTCGGCGGGATCGAGCTCGCGCGCGTTGACGCCCTCCATCACGGTCACCCGCTCGTCGTTGCGGAGCGACCAGTCGAGCTGGCCGCGACCGACGTCGACGGCGGCCACGCGGGCGGCGCCCCGCTGGAGCAGGCAGTCGGTGAAGCCCCCGGTCGAGGCACCGACGTCGAGGCAATCCCGCCCGCCCGGGTCGATCGCCAGCTCGTCGAGCGCCGCCTCGAGCTTCAGCCCGCCGCGCGAGACGTAGCGCGGACCGCCCTCGAGCTCGACCCGGATGTCGTCGGCGACCATCTGTCCCGGCTTCAGGGCCTTCTCGCCGCCGCGGCCGATCCGGACCTCGCCGGCGCGGATCGCGGTCGCGGCAGCGGTCCGCGACGGCACGAGGCCGCGCTCGGTGAGCAGATTGTCGAGGCGAGTCTTCGGCATCGGATCGGCCCAAGTTATGCAGATCGCCTGTCCCATTTGTCGAAAACGACATCGCGTGTGATCGGACTCACACACAAGACGGACAGGTGTTCGTACATTGGACCCAAGCTTAAGGACCGGTTGGACCCCGCCACATATCGCGATGTCCCACAGGCCGGTCTCTCTCAACACACATAACTCTCCTCCCTGTACCCGAGAGCGCCTCCCTAGTGGGGGCGCTTTCGCATTCCAGAGGTATTCATGCGGATCGGTCCCGCTCAGGGCCGGGCTCGGCGGCCCCGACGCGAACCGGTGCGCCAGTCGGCCTGCGCCTTCCGGACGGAAGCGATCCGCATCGGCTCCATTCCCTGGCGGGTAGTTCGACGTCAGCCCTTGGGCTGTCCGTCGCGGAGCGCATCCGCCCACTCTGCGATGCGCGTTGACCTCAACATCGCCCTACTCCGACAGCCCGGCGGCTTTCAGGGCATCCGTGTGCCTGGAGTAGAAGCTGAGTTTCGAGACTTTGCTTCCGGTGAGCTCGTAGAGGAACCAGTAGTCCTCGTCTACACGGACGCCGCTGCTTCTCCCCTCTGCTATCTGGCGGACCCGAACGAGGACCCCCTCCTCGCCAAGATCGGTGAACTCCTGGGGAAGCAGCTGCCACTCAATGAAATCCTCCGCCCAGTCGGCAGCGGCATCGCGGAATCCCGCCTTGCCGTCGAAGGTCGCTCCGTCCGGATCAGCGCGGTAGGTGATGACGTCATCACAGAAGAGGTCGGACATCGCGTCGGGTCCCCCTCGCCGGAAGGCCTCGAAGCTGCGGCGCACAACCTCAACGTTCTCCTCCGACACCGCCTGAAGCGCGGCCTCTGAACTACCCCGGGAATCTGGCGGTTGATTACTTGGGGCCATGGGCCACGAAAGCCACGCATTGCCCCCGGTTCTTGAACCCGAATCCCTTCCAGCCCCGGTGGGCGCATTGCTTCTTCGAGGTTGGGAATGGAATGGCATCGTGGACGGTGACGGCGCCTTCCAAGAGGTTCATGGGGAACGTCTGGGGATTGGGTGGGCAGACCGACGGAGCCTCGTCAAGCAGGACGCTCACGCTGTCCGGTCCCGCACCGCCGAAGTCCCTGACGGCGAAGACGTACCCGGCGAAACTACCTGTCTGCGAACGAGCACCGATCGTCGCTTGATTGCCGCTCACTTCGAGGCACGTGACCGGTGCCGTTTCGAAGGGAATCGTTCCCCCCGAGGTTGTCTTGATGACAATCCGCACCGTCCCCGCAGGCTGCTCCCCCGACGGACCGCTGTGGGCGTCGAAGGTGAACTCCAGGTGGATGCATTCGGGGATAAGCAAGCACTGGGTGTTGCTGATCGCGGTCCCGGTGACGAAGTCCTCGCCGAGCGGCGTCCTGCTTGGGTCGTGCGATGCATGGGCTTCGCCGGCCAACGCGAACCCGGCCAGCAGGGAAAGCCCGGCGATCGAGAGCGCCTTCATCCTGTCTGACGATACACCCGATCCCTCAGCCGACGGCGCGCGCGGGTCGCTGGGGCTCCCGGTCAGACGGCGGTGCTGGACGGCGACCTCATCTTCGCGCCGGGAGCAACCTGCAACCTTCAGCCCACACCGGGTCTACGCTACGAAAGTCGCCCACAACCGCACCGGCAGGGGAGTTGGGATGTTCGAACGGATTCGATTGCTACTCGTTGGAGCCGTCGCCGTGGGCGCGCTCGTCCTGACGGCGAGTCCGGCCGCCGCCATGCCATACAACAGCACGCCGCCCAGCTTCGACGGCCTGACGATGCTCCGTGTCGCGTATGGCTACAACGTGACGAAGGCGTACGACCTCAAGTTCCCGGCGAAGTCGGATCAGGCATGCGAGATAGCCGGAGTCGGCACCATGACCTGGGTCTCAGGCGACCATGGGATCTGGGCGAACGTTAAGGAAAACAATGACGCGCTCAACGCTGTCTATGAAGAGGCCCTCGACGCCACTGGCGGAGGCCACTTCCTGCCCTGCTACATGCTCCGCTCAGAGTCCTTGGGCAAGCTTGTCGCGGGACTTCCCGTGTCTGGTCTGCGACCTTGAAGCAGAACTTCAACAAGCTGCGGAAGGCGTTGCGCAAGGGGAACTGCGAGACGGCCATCGAGCGGCTAGGACGCTACCCACGCATCGCACTCCCGGGGAAACAAATCCGCCGCGCGGTGAGAGTGTCTGCCGGCGGAAGCTGCAAGAGGCGCTAGCGCCGCGCCCGTCGCTAGGGGCCTGCCTCACTCACCCCTCGGCACTGCCGCGAGTCGTCACGGCCGGGCTGTAGGCGACCTCGACCCGCATCCCGTCGGGGTCGAAGACGAACATCTCGTAGTAACCGGGCATGTCTCGGTCCTCCTCGGGCGGGAAATGGATCCGTGCGCCGATGTCGAGACAGCGCTGATAGGCCTCGTCGACATCCTCCTTTCGATCGACGTAGAAGGCGATGTGCTCGATGCCCACCTCGTAGTAGTGGTGCTCACCACCGTCGGCTTGCCGGAACGCGATGAACTGATCGCCCCAGCGCAGGTAGGTGACGTCCTCGGTTCCCCGATAGGTCCGGTAGACGTTCTCGTCGTCCTCCCCGTCGGTGACCGGGCGGACGTGAGACCCGAGCCCGAGCGGTCCGAGCACCGCCTTGTAGAACTCGATCGTCCGGTCGACATCGCTGACGGCGAGGTCGACGTGGTGGATCATCAGTGCCGGCATGGCTGTCCTCCTCGCTTCGGACCGTACCGCCGGAGATGGCCGCGCGCCAGTCGCTGGGACTTGTGAGCGGCTCCCAGCTCTTAGGGCGCCGCGATGGTCAGTCGTCGGCGCGCGCCGCTCGCTGGGCTCACGGGATGCTGAGACGGATCCCGGCACTACGACGGCAAATGGCGTAGTCGCCACGGACGGCACCGGTGCGGCACCCCCGATGCCGTGCGGCGGTCCTCGCCATACGGTCGTGGTGTCGTTCGTCACGTCCAACGAAGGAGTCGGAGATGCAGCAGATCAGCGAGGCGGCAGCGGATTCCCCGCCCGAGCGGCGCGATCGCAGCCCCGAGGCGCCCGCCCCCGGTCACGAGACGATGGTGACCAAGGAGGACCTTGGCCACCCCGACCTGGCGACGGCCTCCGACCGGGCCGAGACGGGCCGGAAGCGCTACGAACTCGAGCCCGACATCGGTCCCGACCGCGGCGAGTGACCCCGGGCTTGGACCGCGGGAACGCGGCGGCGTCTACTTGACGGCGGGCTGACCGAGGGCCGCAAGGACGCGCTCGGCGACCGCGTCGCCGGTGAGCCCGACCTCTTCGCGCAAGAGCGACGGCTTGCCATGGGTGACGTAGCGGTCGGGCAGGCCGACGCGCATGATCCGCGCCCGGTCGGCGCCGAGCGAGTCCTCGACGTGCTCGAGGACCGCAGCGCCGAAGCCGCCCGGGAGGACGTTCTCCTCGATCGTGACGACCAGCTCGTGCTCGCCGGCGATGGAGTCGACCAACTCGGTGTCGAGCGGCTTGGCGAAGCGGGCGTCGGCGACAGTCGGCCGCAGGCCGCGCTCGGCGAGGATCGCGGCGGCGTCGTTGGCGACCTGGACTCCCCAGCCGTAGCCGAGCAGGGCGATCCGCTCGCCCTCCTGGAGCACCTCCCCCTTGCCGATCTCGATCTCGCGCGGCGGCTCGGGCAGCGGCACGCCCTCGGCGGTGCCGCGGGGATAGCGGAAGGCGACCGGGCCGTCGTCGTAGGCGAGCGCGGTCCGGAGCATGTTCACGAGCATCGCCTCGTCGCGCGGGGCCATCAGGACGACGTTCGGCAGCGGCCGGAAGTAGGAGACGTCGAAGGCGCCGTGGTGGGTCGGGCCGTCGTCGCCGACGAGCCCGGCC
>JADFCZ010000008.1 GCA_018263295.1 Conexibacter sp. | reverse complement strand
CGAGGCGAAGAGGACGGCCTCCTGCTCGGCGATCCCGACGTCGATGTACTGCTCGGGAACCTCCTTCGCGAGCTTGTCGAGGCCGGTGCCGCCGGCCATCGCCGCGGTGATGCCGACCACCCGGCGGTCGCGCCTGGCCTCGGCGACCAGCGCGTTGGCGAAGACGGAGGTGTAGGCGGGCGGCGCCGGCTTCGGCGCGGCGGTCTCGAGCTTCTCGGGGGCGATCGAGGCGGGGGCGTCGGACTCGGTGACGGGAACGAGCTTCGGCTTCGGCTTGTCGGCGGGCGCCGGCGCGCGGTCGACGATCGAGCCGGGCTTGGCCGCATGCCACTTCTCCATCCCCTCGAGCCCGCCGTCCTCGGCGGCCTCGAACCCGCGGCCCTTGACCGTGTGGATGTGGACGACGACCGGGCGGTCCGCCTCGAACGCCCGGCGGAGCGCCCAGCGCAGGTCGGCGACGTCGTGGCCGTCGATGACGCCCATGTAGGCGATCCCGAGCTCCTCGAAGAGCAGGCCCGGTGCCCAGTAGGCCTTGATCGCGGCCTTGACCTCGGGGCCGAGGCGCTCGATCCGGCGGCCGAGTCCGAGCGGGAGCTTGGTCAGCCGCTCCTCGACGTCCTCGCGGGCGTGGAACAGCCGCGGGTTGAGCCGGAACCGGTTGAAGTAGTGGGAGAGCGCGCCGACGTTCGGCGAGATCGACATGCCGTTGTCGTTGAGGACGATCACCATCGGCGTCTCGAGGCCGCCCGCCTGGTGCAGCGCCTCGTAGGCGACGCCGCCGGTGAGGGCGCCGTCGCCGATCACCGCGACGACCTTGCCGTCGGGGCCGATCCCGCGCCGCATCGCCTCCTTGAGCCCGACGCCGTACCCGATCGAGGTCGAGGCGTGGCCGGCGCCCATGATGTCGTGCGGCGACTCGGGGATCGAGCAGAACGGGGCGAGGCCGTGGTACTGGCGGATCGTCGCCAGGCGATCCTTGCGGCCGGTGAGGATCTTGTGCGGGTAGGCCTGGTGGCCGACGTCCCAGAGGATCTTGTCGCGCGGCGAGTCCATCAGGCTGTGCAGCGCGACCGCGAGCTCGCAGGTCCCGAGGTTGGCGCCGAAGTGGCCGCCGATCTCGCCGATCGTGTCGATGATCAGCTCGCGGGTCTCCTGCGCGACCTGCTGCAGCTGCTCGTCGTCGAGCCGGTGCAGGTCGGCGGGACCCTCGACCTGATCGAGGAGGTGGAGGTTGTCGGTTCGTTCGCTGTCGCTCATCTGGCGGTGGCGGAGGAGCCGCTGCCCATCGGCCTCCCCCGATTGTCACAGGTTGCCCCGCCCGGGTCACGGCCAATCCGCGAAATGCAGCGGCCCATGAAACCGGCGGGATTCGCGGCCGCGACCGTCGGGTCCTTCCTCAGGACGTGCGGGTGAAGATGAAGTCGGCGATCCGGTGCAGGGAGGCCGTCTCCCCGTCCGCCGCCTCGAGCGCGGTCAACGCGTCGCGATGCGACTCGACGGCGAGCTCCCGCGCCCGCTCGAGCCCGTAGAGGCTCACGTAGGTGACCTTCCCGTGCCGCTCGTCGGATCCGCTCGGCTTGCCGAGCTCGGCGTCGCTGCCGGTCACGTCGAGGATGTCGTCGACGATCTGAAACAGCAGGCCGAGCTCGACCGCGAAGCGCCGGTAGGGCTCGTCGGCGGAATCCGGGCGCCCGGCGAGCTGGAGCGCTGCCCCGACGCTGGCGGCGATCAGCCTGCCGGTCTTCAGCGAGTGCAGCAGGCGCAGCGCGTCGGGATCCTCATCTCCTCCGGTGACGTCGAAGTACTGACCGCCGACCATCCCGTCGACTCCGGTCGCAGCGGCAATCTCGCGGACGGCGGCGAGGACGCGCTCCGGCTCGCCGGGCTGCTCGCAGGCGAGGCGGATCGCCTCGGCGAACAGCGCGTCGCCGGCGAGGATCGCGACGTCCTCGCCATGGGCGACGTGCGAGGTCGGCCGCCCGCGCCGGAGATCGTCGTCGTCCATCGCCGGCAGGTCGTCGTGGATCAGCGAGTAGGTGTGGATCAGCTCCAGCGAGCAGGCGACCGGAAGCAGCCCGGCCGGATCCATTCCCAGCGCCCGGCCGGTCGCCAGGCAGAGGACGGGCCGGATCCGCTTGCCCCCGGCGAGCAGCGAGTAGCGCATCGCGTCCCCGAGCCCGGCGGTCTCCGGGCGCGGCGAATAGGCGAGGTGCTCGAGGCGCTCCTCGACCAGCCCCCGGAGGTCGTCGGGGTACTCGCTCACGGTCAGGAGCTCTCGGCGCGCTCCGCCGCCGCCCTCGCGGCGTCGGCGGCCGTGGCGCCCGCCTCGGCCGCGATCCGGGCCGCCTCCTGGGCGAGCTCGACCGCGGCCGCGTCGCCGGTGGCCGGATCGGCGAGCTCGGCGGCGATCGCCTCGAGCCGGCGGGCGGCGCCGCGCAGTTCCTCGATGCCGGCGGCGGGCTCGCTCATGCGGGCGAGCCCTCCTCGGCCCCGACCTTGCGGGCGACCGCGGAAAGGACCCCGTTGACGAACCCGGGAGCTTCGGTGCCGCAGTAGCGGCGGGAGATCGAGACGGCCTCGTCAATCGACACCGGCACCGGGATCTCCTCGCGGTGCAGCATCTCGAACACGGCCACCCGCATGATCCCGCGCTCGAGCGGCGCGATCCGCTGGATCGTCCAGCCGTGGGCGTTCTCGGAGATTGCCGCGTCGACCTCGGCGAGGTTGGCGTCGACCCCCTCGGCGAGGTCGCGAGTGAAGGGCTTGGCTCCGGCGAGCAGCTCCTCGAGCGGGCGTCCGGTCACGTCGCGCTGATAGAGCGCGAAGGCGGCGTCCCGGCGTTGGTCTGATCGGCGCACCAGCGGGAGGTTACGCGGCCCGGTGGCCGGTCATCCGGCCGGCGGACCGCTGGGCGGCCTCCAGCAGCAAGCGGATGTCAGCCGCGAGCCTTCCGGCGTCTTCCAGATCGTCGAAGAAGATCCGACTCGGATGCCAGCCGGAGATTCGGAGCGCCCGGTCGCGTCGCCGGTCGGCTGCCATCTGCCGGGGGGTCGAGTGCGTCGTCCAGGCATCGAGTTCGACGCGACGCGCAGCTCCGGCCATGCAAAGTCGACGAGGAAGGTGCCGTCTCCGGTTGCGACGGGATGGTTGGCGAGCGGTCGCGGCAACCCGTGCCGGTCAATGACGGCGAGAACCCGTTCCTCCCCCGGGCTCCTGGTCGGCGTCGGGCCGGCTTCGAACAGCGCCAGCGCCTCCCGCGCCGCGACGGTCCCGCGCCGACCGGGATAGCGCCTGATCGGCCCGCCGAGGGAGGGCCGGGATGGCAGGCGCAGCACCCGCGCCTCGTTCAGGGCGCGCTCAAGCTCTCGGCCCGCCGTCTCTCCCGCGAGGTCGAGGATCGCTAGAGCCGGGCAGACGACGGGAATGCCCCGGTGCACAGTCGCCTCGTCGGGCTCGACGGCGGCGCGGCGAAAGCGCACGCCGGGGCGATTGCGGCGATGAGCGGGGGCGAGGATGTCGACCGTCTCCGGCGCCGCCCCGACCACTCCCCACCAGGCGCACGCAGCGCGCCCGGCCAGCAACGCGCCAGAGCCACCGGCGAGGACGGCGGCAC
>JADFCZ010000007.1 GCA_018263295.1 Conexibacter sp. | reverse complement strand
GTGACCTCGAGGTCGACGGCGCTCGGGATCTGCAGGCCGGCGGGGCGCTCGTCGACGAACAGCAACTCCACCTCGTCGTTGGGCCGGACCCAGCGCATCGCGTCGGGATCGAGGTCGGCGGGGATCTCGAGCTGCTCGTAGTTCTGGTTGTCCATGAAGACTTGGGCCTCGCCGGAGTCGTAGAGGTACTGCATGCGGCGGGTCTCGGTCCGGACCGGGCGGAACTTCTCCCCCGCCCTGAAGGTCTTGTCGATGACCGACCCGTCCTCGACCCGGCGCAGCTTGGTCCGGACGAACGCGCCGCCCTTGCCCGGCTTGACGTGCTGGAACTCCATGATCCGGAAGATCTTGCCGTCGACCTCGATGTGCGAGCCGTTCTTGAACTGGGCGGTGCTGATCACGGCGCGGAGAGTAGCGACGCCGGCCGGGATCCGGCCCGAACGCGAGTCCGTGGGCCGTCAGGCCGCTGCCGGTTGCCCGTCGCCCTCGGCGCCGCCCTCGGCGGCGTACTCGGCGAGCAGCTCCTTCTCGCGCTCGACCTTCGGGAAGAAGCGCCAGATGACGATCGCGCCGATCAGGACCGCGATGATGCCGGCCATGTAGGCCCAGTCGTCGCCCTTGAGGAACGCCTCGCGGGCGCCGGCGATGATCTGGTCCTTGTACTGCGGGTACTGGCTCGCCATGTCGGCGGCGCTGGCGTAGGACTTCTGCAGCTCGGACTCGGTCGCGTTGGTGATCTTGTCGGCGTTCGGGGCCCCCGCGATCTGGCTCGAGATCGAGGCGGCGTAGCCGGCGGTCAGCACCGCGCCGAGCAGGGACTGCATGATCGCGCCGCCCAGGTCGCGCTGGAGGTCGGCGGTCGCCGAGGCCATCCCGGCACGCTTGACGGGGACGGATCCAGTGAGCGAGCGCGAGGCGGGCGTCCCGGCGAGGCCGATGCCGATGCCGATCAGCCCGTAGGCGAGGCCGATGTGCCAGTACGGGCTGTTCTCATCCCAGACGAGCAGCATCACCAGGAACGCGAGCAGGATGAAGACGTAGCCGAACAGCAGCGTGAATCGCGCCCCCCGCGTCTCCACGAGCTTCGCCGAACGGGGCGCGACGAAGATCATCAATACCGCCGCCGGCAGGATCGAGACGCCGGCATCGAACGTCGAGTAGTCGAGCACGTTCTGGAGGTACTGCTGGCCGATGAAGGCGGCGGCCATCAGCGACCCGAAGACGATGACGCCGGCCACCGCCGCGACCCAGAACGTCGGCCGCGCCGCCACGTCGAGGTCGTAGAGCGGGACCTTGACCCGGCGCTGGCGGATCGCGAAGGCCGCGACGCTCGCCAGCGCGACGACGAGCAGGCCGATCGCGACCGCCCCGGCGCCCGGCACCGCCGCGAAGTTGATCCCGAGGACCAGCGCGGCGACCATCAGGATCGACAGCATCCCGCCAAGGTTGTCGACCGGGTCGGTGGTCTCGTGGACGTGCGCGGGGATCAGCCGCAGCGCGAGGATCAGCGCGAGCACCGCGAGCGGCACGGTGACGAGGAAGCACGCTCCCCATTCGAAGTGCTCGAGCAGGCCGCCCGAGATCATCGGCCCGAGCGCCGAGATGGCCCCGCCGATCGCCGACCAGAGGGCGATGGCCCGGGTCCGCGCCGCGCCGGACCAGAGCGCCGTGATCAGCGCCAGCGTCGTCGGGAAAGCCATGCCGGCGGCGAGGCCGCCGAGGATCCGGGCGACGAAGAGGATGTCGACCGAGCCCGCGGTCCCGGCGATGATCGAGGCCGGGATCGTGATCGCCATGCCGAGGACGACCATCAGCTTGCGGCCGTAACGGTCGCCGACGGCGCCGAGGTAGAGAACCGAGGCCGCCAGGCCGAGCGAGTAGCCGACGGCCACCAGGTTGAGCTCGGTCTGGCTCGCGTCGAACGCCTTGCCGATGTCGGGCAGGGCGACGTTGGCGACCGAGAGGTTGAGGTTGGCGACGGCGGCGACGAGGATCAGCGCCGCGAGGACCGCCTTCGCGTGCGGTGGGCTCGTTCCCTGTGTCTGCTCGGTTTCCGGCATCGATCGACCTCGGTCGCCGCAGCCTAGTCGCGGCGGTGGCGGAGGGCCGTCATCCCGACCGGGTGATCGGCCCGGGCCCGCTCAGCGCTCGTTGCCGCGCTTGAAGTTGCCAGTGACCCGCGCCATCTCGAGCTGGGCGCGATCGGGGTCGGCGCCTTCGACGGCGGCGAGGAAGCGGCGGGCCTTAGCACCGGTCAGCACCGCGGCGCGGCGCCCGTTCCACTCGATCAGCACCCGCTCGTCCTTCGCGCGGCGGTAGGAGAAAGGGCGGTCATCCAGCGGCACCGGTCTCAGCCGATGCCGGGCGGATCGACCTCGTCGACGTAGAGGTCGACCGCCGGCTCGGCGCCGGGCGCGGCGGCGTAGGCCTCGAAGTCGGTGACTCCCTCCTCGACGAGGACGTCCTCCGCAAGGAAGAAGTTGCCGGTGCACTCGCGGCTCGGCCGGGTGAGGATCGCGTGGGCGGAGTCGGACATGATCTCCGGCGCCCGCGAGCGCGCCATCGCCGCGTCGCCGCCGAGCAGGTTCTGGACGGCGGCGGTCGCGACGAGCGTCCGCGGCCAGAGCGAGTTGAAGGCGATCCCGTCCGCCCGGAACTCCTCGGCCATGCCGAGCGTGCAGAGGCTCATCCCGTACTTGGCGATCGTGTAGGCGACGTGGTCCTTCGCCCAGCGCGCCTCGAGGCTGAGCGGCGGCGAGAGCGTCAGCACGTGCGGGTTATCGGACTTCTTCAGGTGCGGAACGGTGAGCTTGGAGACGACGAACGTGCCGCGGGTGTTGATGTCCTGCATCAGGTCGTAGCGCTTCATGTCGAGCTGCTCGGTGCCGACGAGGTTGATCGCGCTCGCGTTGTTGACGGTGACGTCGATGCCGCCGAAGCGCTCGACCGTCTCGGCCACCGCCTCGGCCACCCGGCCCTCGTCGCGGATGTCGCCGACGATCGCCAGCGCCTTCCCGCCGGCTTCCTCGATCTGCTCGGCGGCGGTGTGGATCGTGCCCTCGAGCTTCGGGTGCGGCTGGTCGGTCTTGGCGATCAGCGCGACGTTGGCGCCGTCGCGGGCCGCGCGCAGCGCGATCGCGAGGCCGATGCCGCGGCTGCCGCCGCTGATCAGAAGTGTCTTGCCCTCCAGGCTGCGGGATTCGCTCATGCCGGGGACGCTATCCGCTCGTCGTCCGGCGGCGGCTCCGGCTGCGCTTCTTCTTCTTCGAGCGGGAGTGCCGCTTCGGCGCCGGCCCGGCGCTCTCGCGCTCGATCTCCTCCTCGATCGCCGCCTCGAACTTCGAGCCCTCCCCCGCCTCGATCACGTCCTCGGCCTCGGCCATCAGCGCCGCGGTGCCCGACGGGACCGCCGGCGAGAGCCGCCAGAAGACGACCTGCTGGCCGAGGGTCCAGAAGCTGGTGGTGATCGAGTAGATCGCCAGGCCCGCCGGGAACCGCATGATCACGGTCGCGAACAGCAGCGGCAGCCCCATCGCGAACTTGCGGTGGGAGCTCTGCATGGTCCGCGTCGAGATCGCGGTCGAGGCCAGCTGCGAGCAGAGGTAGATCAGCAGCATCGCGACCAGCACCGGGCCGGTCGGCTTGGCCGTCAGGTCGGGGACGAAGAGGAAGCCGCCGTCGCCGAACAGGCCGTCGGCCGCGTCCTGGCGGAGCAGCATGTAGAGCGAGATGAAGATCGGGATCTGCAGCAGCAGCGGCCCGAGCGACGCGAGCGGGTTGATGCCGTGCTCGCGGTAGTAGGCCGACATCTCCTGCTGGAGCCGCTGCTTGTCGTCCTTGTGCTCCCTCTGGATCCGCTTCATCTCGGGCATGTGGAGCTTCATCTCGCGCTGCGAGCGGAACTGGCGGACGACGAGCGGGATCGTGATCGTTCGCGTCAGCAGCGTCAGCCCGACGATCGCGAGGCCCCAGGTGAGCCCGATTCCGTGAAGCGTCTCGAGGACCCATTCCTCGACATCGGTGAGCGGCTGAAGGATGTTCGCGACCACCGGCACGGCCCGGGAGGGTAGCGGCACCTAAGATCGGGCCATGGCGCTTGCCCACACCGGGCCGCTGCGTCGCGAGATCGCGGCGGCACTCCCCCACCGGCCGTTCACGGTCGAGTTCTGGGACGGCTCGCGCGTCGCGGGGACCGACGGCGCCGGACCGACCTTCCGGGTCCGATCGCCGAAGGCGATCGCGCAGGCGCTCCGCGCGCCGGGCCAGCTCGGGATCGGCCGCGCCTACGTCCGGGGCGACCTCGAGGTCGACGACATCGACCTCGTCATGGACCTGCTCGAAGACTGGAAGCCGCCGCCGCTCGCGCCGTCGACGCGGGCGCGGCTGATCGGCGCCGCGGTCGCCGCCAACGGACTGACCCTTCCTCCCTCCCCGCCCCTCGCGGAGCTCCGCCCGCGGGGCGAGCGGCGCACGAAGGAGCGCGACGCCCGCTCGGTCCGCCATCACTACGACCTGCCGCCGGAGTTCTTCCGGCTCTTCCTCGACGAGTCGATGACCTACAGCTGCGCGATCTTCTCCCGCGGCGCGGCGACGCTCGCCGAGGCCCAGGAGGCCAAGCTCGAGATGGTCTGCACGAAGCTGGCCCTCGCTCCGGGCGAGCGGGTGATCGACATCGGCTGCGGCTGGGGAAGCTTCGCCGCGCACGCCGCGGCCCGCCACGGCGTCGATGTCGTGGGGATCACGCTGTCGGAGCCGCAGGCCCGGATCGCCCGCGAGCGGGCGGAGGCCGCCGGGGTCGGCGACCGGGTCGAGATCCGGGTCATGGACTATCGCGACCTGGCCGGGGAGCGGTTCGACGCGATCGCCAGCATCGGCATGGTCGAGCACGTGGGCGGCGAGCGGATCGACCTCTACGCCGAGCGGCTCGCGTTGCTGCTGGAGCCGGGAGGGCGCCTGCTCAACCACGGCATCGCCCGCCTCCGCCACTCCGATCCCGAGGCCGGGCCGTTCTCCGAGCGCTACGTGTTCCCCGACGCCGACCCGCTGCACCTGTCCCGCGTCCTGCTCGCGCTCGAGCGGGCGGGCTTCGCCACCGAGCACGTCGAGGGCTTCGCCGCCGACTACGCCGAGACCCTCCGTCACTGGGCCCGCCGCCTCGACGAGAACCTCGATCGCGCGGTCGCGCTCGCGGGCCCCGAGCGGGTGCGGGTCTGGCGCCTCTACCTGCGGGCGGCGCGGAACGGCTTCGAGAGCGGTTTCACGTCGATCTTCCAGGTCCGGACGCGGCTCGCCTGAGCCGCGTCGTGCGTGGCCCTACTTCGGGCGGCTGCTGAGGTTGCGGCAGCCGTCCTCGGTGACGACCACGAGGTCCTCGATCCGGACGCCGAACTCGCCCGGGATGTAGATGCCGGGCTCGACCGTGACGACGTCGCCGGCGAGCAGAGTGTCCTCGGAGCGCTTCGACAGGCGCGGTGGCTCGTGGACCTCGATCCCGACACCGTGGCCCAGCCCGTGGCCGAAGCGCTCGCCGTAGCCGGCCTCGGCGATCGGCTCCCGCGAGATCGCGTCGACGGCGCGCCCGTTCGCCCCGGCGCGGATCGCATCGAGCGCCGCGAGCTGGGAGGCGAGGACGAGGTCGTAGACCTGCTTCTGGGCGGGATCGGGTTCGCCCTCGACGAAAGTCCGCGTGCAGTCGGAGCAGTAGCCGTCGACGATCGCGCCCATGTCGATCGTCACGTACTCGCCGGTGCCGATGACCCGGTCCCCCGGGACGGCGTGCGGGAGCGCCCCGTTCGCGCCGGCCGCGACGATCGAAGGGAACGAGGGCCCCTCGGCCCCGAGCTCCCGCATCTTCTCCTCGGCGGCGAGGGCGACGTCGCGCTCGGTCCTGCCGGCGAGACCGCGCTCCTCGATCCAGGCGTAGACCTCGTCGGTCAGCGCCGCGGCGGCGGCTATCGCCTCGACCTCGGCCCGGTCCTTGACCCGGCGGAGGTCGGTCAGGAGGTTCTCGATCGCGACGAGCTCGACCCCCTCGTCGATCGCCTCGAGCAGTTTCCCGTGAGTCTCCATGCTCGTCTTCGCCGGCTCGATCCCGGCCTTTCCGGTGAGGTGCGAGGCCACCTCCTCGAGGATGTCGGCGGTCGCGTCGACGATCCGGAACGACTGCGGGACGGTGTCGGCCGCCAGGTCCGTGTAGCGGAAGTCGGTGACGAAGATGCGGACATCGGGGCCGATGACCACGGTTCCGCTCGTCCCGCCGAAACCGGTCAGCCAGGCGACGTCCGCCATCGAGTCGCGGATCGAGTCGCCCGGCCGGACGAGGTCGCCGACGATCGCGACGTCGAGGCCGGCGGCGGCGACCGCTTCGGCGACCCGGTCGGCGCGGGTGTCCGGGGCCGGGATCAAACCCCGAGCTCACGCGCGAGAACCTCGAGGCCCTCGCGGTAACCGTCCAGCCCCTTGCCCGAGATCTTCGCGGCGACGAGCCCGTCGAAGACAGAGACCGAGCGCCAGTCCTCGCGGTTGGCGACGTCGCTGATGTGGACCTCGACGGCGGGCTTGCCGGCGACGTCGAGCGCGTCGCGGATCGCCCACGAGTAGTGCGACCAGGCGCCGGCGTTGACGAGGACGGCATCGGCGGTCTCGGGCACCCGGTGCAGGTACTCGCAGAACTCGCCCTCGTGGTTCGTCTGGAAGAAGGAGGCCTCGAGGCCGAGCTCGCGGGCGAACTCGTGGATCCGGTACTCGTATTGGGAGAGGGTCTCGGTGCCGTAGATCTCGGGATCACGGCGACCGAGCATGTCGAGGTTGACGCCGTGCATGACGGCGACGCGGTTGTGCGCGCTGCTCATCTGCTCAGTCCCTCGACCACGCGGCGGAGGCTACCGGCATCGATCCGCTGGCCGAACCGGACGTCGCCGGGCTCGGCGATGGTCACGAAGCCGATCCCCTCGGACGTCCGCTTCTTGTCCCGGCCGACCGCGTCGAGCACCGCATCGGTATCGATCCCGGAGTCGAGCGAGGTCGGCAGGCCCGCCCGCCGAAGCAGCTCGGTGACCTCGGGCTCGAGCCCTTCGGCGCCGGAGAGCCTGAGGGCGGCGACGAGGCCGATCGAGATCGCCTCGCCGTGGCGGTAGCGCTCGTAACGGGTTGCGGCCTCGATCCCGTGGCCGACGGTGTGGCCGAGGTTGAGGACCGCTCGCAGGCCCGAATCGCGCTCGTCGGCCTCGACCACGTCGAGCTTGGTCCGGGCGCACTCGAAGACGAGCGGCGCGACCGACTCGGCATCGATCCGCTCGAGCGCGCGGACGCTGTCCCACAGCGGCCCGCCGGCGATCAGCGCGGTCTTGACGACCTCCGCGAAGCCGGCGGCGAGCTCCTCGGCGGGGAGGGTGCGCAGCGCCGCCGGGTCGGTCAGCACCGCGGCCGGCTGGTGGAAGGCTCCGACGTAGTTCTTGCCTTCGGGTAGATCGACGCCGGTCTTGCCGCCGTAGGCGGAGTCGACCTGGGCGACGAGCGTCGTCGGCACCTGGACGACCGGGATCCCGCGCTGGTAGACGGCCGCGCAGAAACCGACGAGGTCGCCGGCGACGCCGCCGCCGAAGGCGAGCAGAGCGTCCCCGCGGCGGACCCCGGCGCGCGCGAGCTCCCGCAGCAGCGACTCCGCCTCGCCGAGGCTCTTCGCCGCCTCGCCGCCGGTGACCTCGATCGGCCCGCCGGCTTCGACGGCGGGCATCAGCTCGCCGGTCGCCGCGTGCGCGTCGCGGTCGGCGAGGCCGAACAGGCGCTCGCCCGGGCGCAGCTCCGGCGCCCCGTCGAGGAGCTTCGTTGCACCGGGGCCGACGATCGCGGGCGCGTCGCCCGAGGGCGTCCGCGACCAGTACATGCGGACCCCGGGCCGCTCGCGGAGCAGGTCGAGCCACGGCGCCACGGCGGTGCCCAGCCGCTCGCCGCCGGTCGGCAGCACGACCCGGCCGCATTCCTCGTACAACGACTGGCGCGCGGCGTGCCGACGGCGGAAAGCGTCGCGGTCGCGGGCGAGCGGGCGGTCGGTCCCGCTCGAGCGCTCCCAGGCGACCTCCTCGCCGACGCGGCACCAGGCCGTCACGTGATCGGCGAGCGCCGCGCGGATCCGCTCGCTCTCGACCGCACCGCCGCCGAGGGCGACGATCGCGCCGGGACGATCGAGCGCGGTCAGGCCGATCCGCTCCTCGAGCTCGCGGAACGCGGCCTCCCCCCGCTCGCGGAAGAAGCCGGAGATCGAGCCGCCGGGGATCTCGGCGGCGATCAGCTCGTCGGTGTCGATGAAGTCGGTGCCGAGCGCGCCGGCAGCGCCGCGGGCCGCGGACGACTTGCCGGCTCCCATGAAGCCGATGAAGGCGATCGAGGCGCGTTCAGCCGGCAATGCGCTGACGGTAGGCGTCGATCGCGGCCCGGACGTCGTCGATGTGGTCGCCGCCGAACTTCTCGCGGTAGGCGCGGGCCAGGGTCAGCGCCAGCATCGCCTCGCCGACCACGCCGGCCGCCGGGACGACGGTCGAGTCGGTGCGCTCCTTGTGCGCGGCCTTCGGCTCCTTCGTGTGGACATCGACCGAGCGCAGCGGCTTGGTCAGGGTCGAGATCGGCTTGATCGCGACCTGGACGATAAGCGTCTCGCCGTTCGTCATCCCGCCCTCGAGCCCGCCGGCGCGGTTCGTCTCGCGGTAGAAGCCGCGCTCGGGCGAGTGGAAGATCTCGTCGTGGGCCTCCGAGCCCGGGCTCGCGGCGACCTCCCAGGCGGGGCCGATGCTGACGCCCTTGACCGACTGGATCGAGACCATCGCCTGCGCGATCCGGCCGTCGAGCCGCTCGTCCCAGCTGATGTGGGAGCCGAGGCCGGGAACCAGCCCCCAGGCGCGGGCCTCGAAGGTGCCGCCGAGGCTCTCGTTCTCCTTCCGGAGCCGGTTGATCTCCTCGATCATCGCCGCCGAGGCGTCGGCGTCGAGGCAGCGCACGGGGTCGTCGTCGACGCCGACGAAGTCGGCGGGTCCGAGGTCGTCCGGTGCCGGCGCCGCGACGCCGGCGATCCGGGTCACGTGGCTGCGGATCGTCACCCCGACCGCCTCGAGGAACTGGCGCGCGAGGGCGCCGGCGGCGACGCGGGCGGCGGTCTCACGGGCGCTCGCCCGCTCGAGCACGTTGCGCGCGTCCTCGAAGCCGTACTTGAGAAGGCCCGGTAGGTCGGCGTGGCCGGGACGCGGCAGGTGGACCTGCTGGACCCCTTCCCCGCTCTCCCACGGACCCATCCGCTCGACCCAGTTCTCGTAGTCGCGGTTGGCGACCAGCAGCGCGATCGGGCTGCCGAGGGTCTGGCCGTGACGAACGCCGGAGCGGACCTCTGCGGTGTCCTTCTCGATCTTCATCCGGCCGCCGCGACCGTGACCGAGCTGGCGCCGCGCCATGTCGCGGTCGAGGGCCTCGCGGTCGAGCTCGAGCCCCGCGGGCATGCCCTCGACGATCGTCGTCAGTCCGGGGCCGTGGGACTCTCCGGCGGTTACGAAATCGAAGCGGGCCATCGCCGTGGAAGGCTAGCCGCGCGGACCCGGGCGCCGCCGCGCGGCCGACGGGGCTGGGCTCAGCCGGCCGTCGTGGAGTCCGCGGACTTCGAGGAGTCGAACGGGACCAGGACCTTGTTGATCCGGAGCAGCTCGACCCGGTAGGTCTCCTGCTTGTCCCCGTAGACGAGCTTCTGGATCTGTCCCTCCTCGAGGAAGAGGAACTGGCAGTTGTTGCGGCCCGGGTCGCACTTGCCGTCGCCGTCGGCAGAGGTCACGAGCGGCGAAACTACGAACCCGGCGCGGTCCCCGTCGACGCTGGTGTTCACGTACTGGACCACCGGGCGCTTGTCGCCGGGCAGGAGCTGCAGCGGTTCGACGTCCTTCAGCACCTTGGTCTTGCCGGCGCGGCCGACGCGGACGTCGATCGTGTACTTGACGAGCTTGTCCTTCGGCGGCTTCGTCGACCCCGTGTCGGGGGTCGTGCCGGGCGCCGTCGAGGTCGACGACGTGCTCGGCGACGCCCCGGTCGAGGCCGAGGAGTCGGTGCTCGAGGCGGTCGAGGAGCTCGAGCTGCTCGCGGAAGCGCCGGAACCGGAGCCGCCGCCGTTGCCGCCGTCGCCCTCGTCCGAGGGCTGGTCGACGGACTGCTGGATGAAGGGGTTGCGGCCCTCGTCGCCGTTCAGGCGCTTCTTGTAGTCGCGAAGCCCGGGCACCTCGGCGAGGACGACCGGATCGATCTCCGCCGAACCGCTCATCGAGCCCGGCGCGGTCGGGGCCGGCGGGGTGCTCGAGGAGGAGTCGCCGGAGCCCCCGGATCCGAGCAGCACCGGGACCGCGACGATCAGCACGACGAGCGCGATGGCAGGGATCAGCAGGCTGCGGTCACGGAGGTCCTGGACCAGGTCCTTGCCGAGCGAGGACGCGCGGTTCATGGCGACACCGCCGCGGCGCTCGGGACCGGCGCCGCCGAGGCAGACGTCGAGGTCACCGAGGTCGAGGATCCGTCGATCGGGGCGGGCCCGGCGGGGGTCGCCCCCGCATCGAGGCCCTGATCACCGGGGACCACGTAGGTGTTCACCGACATGCTGGACTGGACCAGCGGGAAGCCGTGCACCGGGTCGCCGACCATGGCGAAGCCGTTGATGGTCATGAGCCGGCCGTCGACCTGGGGGTCGCCGGAACCATCGTTGACCACGTCGACCGTCTTGTCGAGGCTGGCGAAGAAGTCGGCCATGTCGAAGAAGCTGCCGCTGAAGCGAAGCTTGTAGGGCATCACCGGCAGGCCGGCGGAGCCGACCGTGGCCCCGATCGGGAGCGTCGCGGCCGCCGTCTCGGTCGCCGTCACCGGCGCGGTCGTGCTCGTGGTCGTCGTCGAGTCGGTGGTCGTGCTCGCGGTCGAACCGTCCGAACTGGAGCCGCTCTCGGTCGAATCGGTCGTGGTCGTGTCCGTCGTGGTGGCGGCGGGAGGGGCGACGGCCTCGGCGGCGGCGCCGTCGTCGGAGATCTCGAACGAGCGGAAGTGGACGTCGGTCTCATCGCCGGCCCGGGTCAGGTCGTAGATCAGGGTCGCCTGGTCGCTGTCCTCGGGGACGGCGCTGCCCATCGAGACGATCTGGGCGTAGTTGCGCGGGAAGGCCTTCCGGGCGGCCTCGGCTGTCGCGACCTGTGCCTCGGCGTCGGAGATCCGCGTCTCGAGGGTCGCGATCTCGTCATCGAGCTCGCCGATCTCCTTCTGCTTCGGCGAGATCGCGAGCAGGTAGAAGCCGACCACCAGCGCCAGCACCGGCAGGACGAGCAGGATCATTCGGTCGCTCTTCTTCACGTCACCCTCCCGGCACCAGGTTCGCGGCCTTGGTCGCCTTGTCGTTGGCGTCCTTGACGGCCTGCTCGGCGGTCGGAGCCGTTGTCGCGGTCGAAGCGTCGGTGGAGGTCGAGGTCGAGGTGGTCGTGGCCGTGCCGTCCGCGGGCGGCACCGTCGGGACGTCCGCGCCGACGGCGGGCACCGCATCGAAGGCCGCCACGACCTGGAAGCCGGGCGCCGAGGGAGGGCAGGAGCCGCCGACGTCCACCGCGGAGGCGCTGTCGGACGACTGGGTCGACTCGGTCGAGTCGGCTGCCTGGCCTTCCTTGATCCCGTTGGCGGCGGTCACACGGGTGACTCCGTCGATGTCGTGAAGAGCGGCGATCAGCTTCGCGATCGCGGGCTGGGATCGCGCGCAGCCGACGAGCTCGATCGCCGGACCCGGGACCGACGTCCGGAGGCTGATCGCGGCGGCGTCGTCGACCTGGACGGCCGGTGACACCGTCCCGGTCAGGTTCGAGAGCCAGACCTGCTTGGGAATGACCAGCGAAAGCTCGCGGATGACCCGCTCCCAGTCGAAGCGGCTCTTGGCGAGCGAGTCGATTGTCATGGCGCGGTTCTCTCGCGTCTGCTCGAAGCTGACGTACGAGGCGAGGCCCTCTGCGCGCGCCTCGGTCTCCATCGCCTGAGCCTCGAGGCCGTCGACCTCGGTCTGCTTGTCGTCGACCGTGTTGCCGAGCAATACGAGAGCACTCACCGCCACCAGGACGACGGCGAGGACCCCGATCACGAGATAGGAGAGGATGCCGGTCCGGCTCGGAGCCGAGGAGCCACGGCGCTCCTCGGGCGGGATCAGGTTGACCGGGCGCATCGGCTACTCGTCCAGCCCCAGGCCGAAGGGAAGGGTGAGCCGTGCCGCGTCGGCGTCATCGAGGCCGGCGAGGGCGGGCGGGCGGCCGACGCGGATCGCGTAGCCGAGGTGCTGCTCGAGGCGGGCGGGAACGCCGGGGATGACGGCACCGGGCCCGCAGACCACGATCTCCTCGATCGCCACGGCTCCCTCCTGGGTGCCGTAGTAGTCGAGCGAGAGGCGCATCTCGTCGGCGAGCTTCGCCACCCCGTCCTCGAGCGAATCGCGGGCCGCCTCGACGATCGCAGGGTCACCTTCGAGTGTCTCGGCCGGCGCCTCGACGCCGACGTGGCCGAGCCACTGGCGCGCGTGCTCGAGGGTCAGCTCACGGCGCTCGGCGAGCCGCTGGGCGATGCCCTCGATCCCGAAGGTCGACACGCGGGTGAACAGGCAGTCGCCGTCGCGGGCGACGGCGAGGTTGGTGTTGTCCCCGAGCGAGCAGAAGAGCTTCGCGGGAGCAACCGGCGGCAGCGGTGCGGTGTCGGCGTCACCGCCCATCGCAGGATCGACCTGAGCCGGCTGGATACCGTCCGTATCCCGATTCAGGGCGCGAATCAGGCCGAAGGCGGAGACGTCGAGCCCGACCGGGCGAAGGCCCGCGTCGCGGACGACCTTGATCAGGTCGTTGACCATCTCCCGGCGCGCCGCGACGACGACGACGTCGATCTTCCCCTCCGAGCGGAGCTCGGCGTTGGGGCGGAGCCGCTGCCAGTCGAAGACCGACTGGTCGATCGGCATCGCGAGGTCCTCCTGGGCCTGGAAGCGGACGGCGGAGTCGAGCTCCTTGTCGTCGTCGATGAACGGAAGCCGCAGGGCGCGGACGACGACGCGCTGGTTGGCGATGCCGACGCGGACGTTGCGGGGAAGCTTGTGTTCTGCGAAGAGGTCCTTGATCGCCGCCGAGAGCGCCTCGGGATCACTGACCTCGCCCTCGCGGGTCGCCCCCGGCGGGATCGGGGCGATCCCCGAGCGGCCGAGCCGGACGTCGCCGTTGACGACGACCTCGGTGGCGGCGACCGTTGCAGCCTCGATGTCGAGGCCGACGACGGAGCTGTTCTTGCGGGAGCCCAGGGACAGTGCCATGCCCGGAACTCATCGGCGCGAGCGGGGCCGTCCTTGAATCGTGGGTGCGCGGCGGTAAACGCCTTTCATCCGCGGTGTCAGCCGCCGAAGAAGGAATCCACGTACCAGTCGACGATCTCGTCGCCGGCGAACAGGCCGACGACGCCGCCGAAGGCGAGGAACGGCCCGAATGGGACCGCCTGCTTGCGGGCCTCGGAGCCGTGTCTGGCGATCAGCGCGACCCCGTAGATCGCGCCGGCGGCGAAGCCGATCAGCAACGCCGGTGCAACCGCGCGACCCAGGAAGAGCCCCATCACGAAAGCGAGCTTGACGTCGCCCATCCCCATCCCGCGCGGATAGGCGAGCGAGACGAGGAGCAGGACGCCGCCACCGATCGCGGCGGCCAGCAGGTGCTGGGGCAGATCTCCCGCGTCGGCGAGCGCGACGAGCGCGAAGGCGGCGATCGACGCCGGCCAGAGGACGACGTTGGGGATGATCCGGTGCTCGAGGTCGGTGAGGGTGATGATCGCGAGCACGAACAGGAAGGCACAGGCGAGGGCGACCTCGGCCGCGCCCTCATCTTCGAAGGCGAGGTAGGAGGCGAGAAAGCCCACGCCGAGCGCGAGCTCGATCAGCGGATAGCGAATCGGGATCGCGGCCCCGCAGGACCGGCAGCGTCCGCGCAGCAGCAGCCAGGAGGCGACCGGGAGGTTGTCGCGGGGCGAGATCGGCGCATCGCAGCTGTCGCACCGGGAGCGCCCACCAATCGGCGACTCCCCACGGGGCAGCCGGAATGCGACGACGCCGGCGAAGCTGCCGAGCGCAAAGCCGAGCAGGGTGAGGAAGACTGCGGCGACGATCACGAGCCGAGGACGCTATCCGCGCGATCGGCGGCCGGGCGTCAGGGATCGATCGTCTGGCGCTGCATGTGCCAAGCGGATTCGACCGGGTCGAGGAAGTTGGGCGGGGACAGGTACCGGAGCCGGTCGTCGTAGGTGTAGACCTTGTTGTAGCCGGAGTTGCCCACGGTTCCGACCGGGCCGCGGTACTTCTGGGCGATCGCGCCGTTGACGATGAGATCGCCGAGCTGGCTGCCGCAGTTGTAGTGGTCGACGATGAACGAGTGCTGGATCGCCAGCATCGCGGCATCGATCCGCAGGTTGCTCTGGGATCCCGAGCCGTTGCTCGTGCTGTTGCAGTTGCCTGACGTGGTCGAGCTGCTGGTCGGGCTCAGCGGGTGGTAGACGCGGATGAAGTTGTTGGCGATCAGACCGAGCAGGCCGTCACCGCTCGGGCTTCCGGAGCAACTGCCGCGGCAGAGGTCGTTGTTGACGATGACGTCATTCTCGGCGGCGATCGTCAGCTGCCCGGAATAGGTGCCGGAGACGTAGACGTTCCCGCAAGGCGAGTTGCTCGGGTACAGCGCCTGCGTGCTCGAGAACGGCGAGTAGGCGCTGCTGCAGGCGCTCGTCGTGCTGTTGGCGACGTAGATGACGCCGCTGCTCGGGATCGGAACCGTGCTGGTCGAGCCCGAGTTGGTGGTGACGGTCATCTGGGTGCCGCTGAGGACGATGCGGGTCTGGCCTGTGTAGATGGCCGCGTCCTGCACGTTCTTGAGGCTGTCGTTGGTGCTCGGCGGCGTCAGGACCGGCGCGTTCGTCAGGTAGGTGCCACGGAAGGTCGGTCGCGCGGTGCCACAGCCGCCGCCGCCCGAGCTGCGGTACCCGGCGGGCGGGGCGCTGACCTCGATCAGGTCGGAGGGACTGCGGCCGAACGTCGGGGTACCGCAGATGTTGAGCTCGTCGTTGGTGTGCAGCGGGCCGTTGATGAACTCGCCCGAGGCGAAGACGATCTCGACGCAGAAGTTGCTGTAGTTGCGGCGCCCGTCGCGCCACGTGCGCGCGCACTGCTGGTAGGCCTGATTGGTCTGCGAGGCGGACCCGTAGGCAACCGGATCGAGCGTCTCGAGCTGGGTGAAGTAGATGTAGTCGAGGAAGGACGCGCGCTTGAACGAGGCCACGATCCGCTGCTCGGTGTCGCCCGAGTACCCGGTCGAACGAACCCTGAAGGTGCCGTTCGTCGGCCCGCCCGACTGCTCGATCATGCTGCCGACCGGGTCACTCGTGCTGCAGACGCTCCGCCCCGTTGCCGGGATCAGCTCCAGCGCGTAGCTGGCGCCGGTATTGCCGGGCACGTTGCGGCGCTTCGTCGTCGAGCCGACGTTGTTGACGGCGTTCGGGGTCGGCACGTTCGTGCACTTCGCCCAGTAGCCGTTGTCCTTGTTGAGGTGGAACGAGTAGTCGGCAAGGCCGGCCCGCGCAGCCTCGTAGGCCTTCTTCTGGTCGAGATCACGTCCGGTGATGCTGATGTCGCCGTTGACGGCCGTCACCGTGGCGGCCAGGGCGAGCGTGACCACGAGCAGGCCCAGCATCGCCGTCGCCATCGTGAAGCCGTCCTCGGCCCCGGCGCGGCGACGCAGGTTGTCGATTCGCCGGCTCACGTGCATGGCAGCCCCGCCTGCTCGGTGTCCTCATTGCTCGGGGTGAAGCGCAGCAGGGCCGAGTTGGTCAGCTCGATCGGGGCCCCCTCCTCGTCGGA
>JADFCZ010000006.1 GCA_018263295.1 Conexibacter sp. | reverse complement strand
CTTGACCGTCGCGCCGTTGACGGGGGTGCCAGGGCTGCCGCTCGAGTTGCCGCTCATCACGGTCAGGTTCAGGGCGGGCAGCTGGATCGTCGCGTTCGCCGTCTGGCCCGGGAGCACGATGACGTCGGCGAAGGCGGCGGCCGCCGGCGGGTTCGGGAGGTCGTCGGGGTTCGGGTTGTTGGAAGCGCAGCTGCCGGCGTAGACGGCGTAGGGCGAGGTGAAGGGGAACAGCGGCGTCGCGGTGATGTCGCTGCGCCGGGTGCCGACCGTCCCGAACGCCTTCTCCTGCGTCATCCCGGTGTTGAAGATGGTCAGCGTGTCCTGCGTCGTGTTCTGAACGCTGCCGTTGATCCGGGTCCTGAACGTGACCCTGATCGAGCCCGGCGTGTCGTAGCGGAGTACGACGGTGTTGGTGCTCTGGCCGACCACGCTCGTGTCGATCGGCGAGGGAGGGTTGCCGTCGGCGTCGACGACTCCGGCCGCGGTGCTCGGGGTCAGCGTGTAGTTGCCCTCCGGAAGATCGGTGAAGAGGATGCAGCCGGTCGCGCCGGTGGAGCCGCTGAACGACCCGGCCCCGGATCCCGTGACCGGGACGCCGGCGATCCCATTGCCCTGCGAGTCGCGGATCACGACTGCGAGGGCGCCGGTGTCCTCCGACGTCGAGCCGGCCGGCGGCGCCACGATGCTCTTGATCACCGTCGGCGGGCGGTTGCCGATCGACGGCCAGGTGACCGTCGATGTGATGCTGATGTAGTCGGAAGTGTTGGTCCCCTCCTCGCAGGAGGCGGTGCCGGTCACGTCGTTGACGAACTGGCCCTGCGAGTGGACCTCGTAGTCGGTGCCGCCGGAGCTGACCGTGGTCGTCTGATCGAGGCCGCTGAGCTGCGAGATCTGCAGCGACCGCAGGCGGGCCTGGTCCTTCTGGGCGATCGCGTAGGACTCGGCGTGGTGGCGCTGCTCGGAGCCGGCGCGACCGGCCGCCTGCAACGCGCCGAACGTCGCCCCCATCACGACCGCGACGACAACCGCGGTGACGAGCACCTCGATGATCGTGAACCCGTCCTCCGACCGGAGTCCAGACCGCCCCCGCTTCGTTGCATCCTCAGTATTCATGCGCGCAAAGTCCCATCGGCTCCTGAAGGGGGCACCTTGAGCCCCGACGGACGGTTCTCCACAAGTTCCGAGAGGCCCGACCGACGAGAAGAGGCGGGCCCGGGGGCCCGCCTCTTCGGTTCTCGCCAGGCCGAAGCCCTTGGGTCGGGGGATCAGCCCCAGTTGCCGGTGCTCGGGCAACCACCGTCACCGGTAGCGGTGCAGGTGTAGTCGAGCGAGCCGTTGGCGTTTCGGGTCAGCGTGAACGCGTTCCCGGAGTCCGAGTCACCCACGATCGTGTAGGTGTCGGCGCCACCGGTGATCGTCATGTCGGCCGAGAAATCGTTGATCGATCCCTCGATCGCGGCGAGGTCGGCGATCGCGCTCGTGTTGTACGAGCCGTTGTTGTCGACGGCGTAAGTCTCGTAAGCCGTCTGGACGGTCCGGACGTTGGCCTTCGCATCCGAGTCGTAGCCCTTGTCACGCTGGCTGAAGAACGCGGGGATCGCGATCGCGGCCAGAATGCCAAGGATGAGCATGACGACCAGAAGCTCGACCAGCGTGAAACCGGACTCCTCCTGGCGCCGTGCGCGGTACATCTCCAGCATAGTTACCCTCCTCGGGTCTACTAAGTGGAGCCGGAGCCTGCCCAGGCCATTCGGAGTACGAACCCCAGTGGTAACCCGGCTTGCTCCCTTTGAAGGGAGCCCCGTGGTTTTGCGCCCTCACCTTGCGACGAGTTTGCCCTTGCACCAGAGCCCCAGCTCTATTTCATCTTCCGGCGACCTATCGGCCACTGGTAACGGCACCTTTAGCACTGGTGAAGGGTTTTTCGGACGTTCGCTGAGACCCCGCTCCCAGAGCGGCATAGGGGCTGGACCTCAAATGGACGAAAAGACCCCTCGGAGCGACCTCTGATGGCCGCTCGCAGGCTGATCATCGTCCTGCTCGTCCTGTTCGCGGTCTCGGTGGTCGCCGCGATGATCGCTCCCGAGCGCCGCGGCCCGCTGCTCGGCGACGGTTCGAGCTCGAGCACCGACTCGACCTCGTCGACGACCACCGCGACCGAGAAGACGACGCCCGAGAAGACGACGCAGGACGAGCTGCCGTCCGGCGAGGCCCTGACCGTGCGGATCGACGTCTCCGAGACGAAGCCGGAGTCCGTCGAGGCGTTCGTCGGCGATCAGCTCGCGCTCAACGTCGGCAGCGAGCAGCCGCGGGCGATCGAGATCCCGGCGTTCGGCGTCACCGAATTCGCCGCCCCGGAGGCGCCGGCGAACTTCAACCTGCTGCTGCGGGAGCCGGGCCGGCTGCCGATCATCGACGGCGACAGCGGCGAGCTCCTGGGTCGCCTCGACGTGACCGAGCCCAAGACCGAGAAGAAGGCCGAGAAGGCCGCAGCGAAGCCGGGCGCCGAGACGAAGTAGGGCGTCAGAGCAGCTCGGCCACCAGGACCGTTGCGCCGAAGACGAACGCGGTCCCCGTGATCACCCCGACCAGCACCGGCGACGGCCCGCCGTGGACGCCCGTGGCGTGAACGGCGGCGTGGCCCTTGCCGCGGGCGATCAGCCGGCGATTGACCGGGACGGCGAAGACGAACGCGATCGCGAGGGCGAACGAGAGGCTGCCCCAGAACAGGAGGTCGCCGAGCCCGGCGTGAAGCGCTCCCGGAATCGCGACCATCACCAGGTTGTCGACGATCTCCATCGTCAGGATGCTGAACGTGTCGGAGGCGAGCGCGATCGGCACGACGGCCGCCAGCGCGAAGCCCGCGCGGAGCAGCGGCAGGCTCGTCAGCGAGTAGCCGAACAGGAACGCCAGAGCGATCGCCAGCACGATGGTCGCGCCGTTCGACATTCCGGTCGCCGTCCCGATCGCCATTCCAGCGATCTCACCGATCGCGCAGCCCGTCAGGCAGTGCAGCGTCGCCGAGACCGAGACCGCGGTCAGCGCCCGCCCGCTCGTCGGCAGCTCGTGGTGGTCGTGATGCTCCATGGGATGTCCGGCTGTGCTCTCCATGTCGCGCATCCTAACATACCCCCTGGGGGTATCGTCGCGTCGCCGAACTCACCGAAGCAACTGGACGATCGCGGCGAGGCCCACGACGACGATGATCGCCCGCAGCCACGCGTCCGGGAGCCTCCTCCCCACGCCGGCCCCGGCGAAGCCGCCGACGGTCGACCCGAGCGCGACGAGCGCCGCCGCCTCCCAGGCGACGTCGGCGATGAACAGGAAGACGATCGCCGCGACGAGGTTGGCGATGCCGGCGAGGACGGCGCGGATCGCGTTGACGTGGGTGAGCTTGCCGCCGAGCGAGCTGGCCAGCAGCCCGAACAGGAGGATGCCCTGCCCGGCGCCGAAGTAGCCGCCGTAGACCCCGGTGCCGAAGATCCCGAGGACCAGCAGCGGGCCGCCGTGCGGCCGGTGGGTCCGGCGGCGGGCCATCACCCAGGCCGTGATCCGCGGCTGGAAGACGATCAGGATCAACGAGATCGCGATCAGCACGGGGACGATCGCCTTGAAGGCTGACGCGGGCAGCGCCAGCAGCAGGATCGCCCCGACGACCGCTCCGCTCGCCGTGGCGGGCGAGAACCGCTTCAACCGCGGCCGGCTGCCCTCGAGCTCGGGGCGATAGGCCCAGGCGGAGGTGGCGGCGCCCGGCACGAGACCGATGTTGTTGGAGACGTTCGCGACCACCGGCGGGTAGCCGACGGCGAGCAGGACGGGAAACGTGATCAGCGTCCCCGATCCGATCAGGGCGTTGATCGTCCCGGCTCCGAACCCGGCGGCGACGACGGCGATGGCTTCGAGAGCGGACAGGCGCCGATCTTGGCGGATCGAGCGGGCCGGCGGGTTCGATGAGAGGACTCTCACCCCGCTCAGAAAGGACCTTGAGGGTTCGAACCTAGGTTGACCGCCATGCACGACGAGCACGTGATCACCCTCGACTGTTTCGGGGCGCGCTGCACCATCGCCCTGACGAACGGCGGCGGCGCCCCCCTGCGCGCCATCGCGGCCGCGAGCTTCCTGCTCGAGTGCCACCGACGCCTCTCCCGCTTCCTGCACGGCAGCGAGCTCTCGCGGCTCAACTCCGACCCCCGCGAGACCGTCCCGGTCAGCCCGCTGATGGCCGACTTCCTCGGCGCGGTACGCCGGGCCGGCGAGCGCAGCGGCGGGCTCGTCGACGCCACCCTCCTCCCCGCTCTCCGCGATGCCGGCTACGCGAGCTCCATCCCCGACCGCGACCCGGGCCTGCTCCGGCCCGCCGACGTCGGCGGCCGCCCGGCCGCGCCAGATGCCGCCGCGCGCTGGCGCCGGGTCCACGTCGACGAGGCGGCCGGAACGGTGACGCGTCCGCCCGGCCTCGAGATCGACAGCGGCGGCGTCGCCAAGGGCTGGGCCGCGGATCGCGCCGCGGCGATCCTCGAGCCGGCGCCGACCCTCGCGGTCGAATGCGCCGGCGACATCCGCGTCTCCGGCACCGCCGGCGCCGAGCGCCGGATCGCGGTCACCGACCCCTTCGACGGCGCCACGATCGCCGAGCTCGATCTCAGCGACGCCGGCGTCGCCACGAGCGGCACCGGCAAGCGGCGCTGGCGCAACGCCGACGGGACCGTCGGCCACCACCTGATCGACCCGTCGAACGGGCGCCCGTGCGAGAGCGGCGTCGTCCAGGCGACCGCGCTCGCGCCGACCGCCGAGGAGGCGGAGGTCCGGGCCAAGGCGGCCGTGCTCGGCGGCCCCGATCGCGCCTCGGCGTGGCTGCCCGACGGCGGCTGGCTGGTGCTCGCCGACCGCACGGTCACCGAGGTCCCCGCCCGGACGCTCCGGCCCGAGGCGGTGGCTGCATGAACCCGGAGACGATGCGCAAGGTCGCGGCCGAGCGGCTCCGCGAGCGGGCCCGGCGGATCGGCGTGATCCGGCGCTCGGTCATCGCCGGCGCCGTCGCGACGTTCGTGCTCGCTTGGGGCCTCGCGCTCAGCGACCAGCTCGCGCACGGCACGAAGACGGACCCGACCGACACGACCACCGCCGACACCGGCACGCTCGCGTTCTCGGGTGACGACGATGGCGACGACGAGGAGTCCGACGAGGGCATCGTCGCCAGCCCGCCCACCGTCGCCCCCACGCCGGCTCCGCTGACCACCTCGCAGTCGTGATCGACCTGATCCAGACCGGCGGCCTCTTCTGGGTCACGAGCCGCGCCGCGGGCACGGCGGCGCTTGTCCTGGCCAGCCTCGCGGTCGGCTTCGGCCTGCTGGCGAGCTCGCGCGGCAACCTCGGCCGCAAGGTCGCCGAGCTCCGGCCCGTGCACGAGGCGCTGTCGCTGGCCACCCTGGCGGCGGCGCTGGTTCACGGCCTCGCCCTGCTCGGCGACCAGTACGTCGGCTACTCGCCGGCCGAGATCGCCGTGCCCTTCGCCTCGAGCTACCAGCCGTTCTGGACCGGCCTCGGCGTCATCTCCTTCTGGGGCCTCGCCGCGCTCGGGCTCTCCTACTACCAGCGGAAGCGGATCGGGCCCGCACGCTGGCGGGCGATGCACCGCTTCACCGCAGCGTTCTGGCTCCTCGGCCTGGTCCACTCGCTCGGAATGGGCACCGACCGGGGCGCGCCCTGGTTCCTGCTCATGGCGGGTCTGACTGCGGCCCCGGCCCTGCTGCTGCTCCTGTGGCGCGTGCTCGAGCCGAGCACGCAACCGGCGGCGGGCCGGGTGCCGCAGCCGTGAGCACCTCTTCGACGCCTCGTCACGGACCTCGGCGGCTGCCCGTTTCGCGAAGCAGGAGGCGCTGACAGGCGCCGGGCCCGGCGTTACGGTTGCGAGGACCGCGGATGACCGACGCGCTCCTCTTCCTCCACGTCCTCTCGGCGGCCGCGCTCGTCACCGGCCTGGTCGCCTTCACCGCGATCGCCTACGGCGCGAGCGTCGAGCTGTCGGCCCTGCGCGTCTATGTGACGCTCTGGCACATCGGGCTCGTCGGCGTCTTCCTGCTCGGGATCGCGCTCGCAATCGACATCGACGGCTACGACATCTGGGACGCCTGGGTGCTGATCGCCATCGCCCTCTGGTTGACCGTCGGTGCGTTCGGGGAACGGCTTCCCGGCGCCTACAAGGACGCGGGCGGCCCCGGTGCCACGCTGCCCGCCGCCGTCGTCCGCTCGCACTGGATCGCCGTCGTCATCGTCCTGCTGATGCTCGCCGACATGATCGTGAAGCCCTGGGCGTGATCGGGTTCGGCACCATCCGGCCGGGCGAGTGGGACATCCCGCTGTTCCTCCACGTCCTCGGCGCGTTCGTCCTGATCGGCTCTGCGGCCCTCGCCGCGACCTTCCTGTTCGCCGCCGCCCGCGACGGCTCGACGTCGAACCTGCGGCTCGCGCTGCGTACGCTGACAATCGGGGTGATCCCGGCCTGGATCGTCCTCCGGGTCGCCGCCGAATGGATCGCCGACAAGGAGGGCTTCGCCGACCTCGACGAGCCCCCGAGCTGGATCAACATCGGCTACATCGCCTCCGAGCTCGGCTTCCTGCTGATCATCGTCTCGAGCCTGCTCGCCTGGTTCACGCTGCGGCGGGTGCGCGCGGACGACGGCGACGCCGAGGCAGCGCCGTCGTCCGCGGTGCGGGCAGCCGCGATCCTGCTCGCCGTGGTCCTCGTCCTCCAGGTCGTCGCCCTCTGGGCGATGACGACGAAGCCGACCTGAGCCTCAGCCCGCGGCAGCCGCCTCGAGCGCCGCGATGTCGAGCTTGCTCATCGACATCATCGCCGCGAAGGCGCGCTGGGCCCGCTCGGGATCCTCGTCGTCGAAGACCTCGTCCATACCGCGCGGTACGACCTGCCAGGAGACGCCGAAGCGGTCCTTGAGCCAGCCGCACGGACCCTCCTCGCCGCCGTCGCCGAGCTTCTCCCAGAAGTAGTCGACCTCGGCCTGGTCCTCGCAGGTGACCATGAACGAGATCGCCTCGTCGAACTTGAACTGCGGGCCGCCGTTGATCGCGACGAACGGGACGCCGTCGAGCTCGAACTCGACCGTCATCGCCTCTCCGGCCGGCCCCGGCGCTCCCTCCGGGTAGGGCCGGACCGCGTTGATCTTCGAGTTGTCGAAGATCGAGACGTAGAACTCGGCCGCCTCCTCCGCCTTGCCCATGTCGAACCAGAGGTTCGGGGTGATCTTCAGGTCCATTTGCGTCTCCTTCGTCCGGTGTCCGGGGTTCGTGGGTTGTGACCGGGAGGCGGACCGGAACTAATCGGTGCCCGGCGCCGGCTCGTCGCGCTCGGCGGCGTCCGCCGGCAGCCGCTTCGCCCACTCACCGAACCTGCGCGAGAGCGGCGCGGCGCTGAAGCCGTGGACGAAGATGCTGAGGACGACCGTCGCGAGCGTCGCGAGGACGATCGTGTCGATCCCCTGCAGCTCGTTGTCCTGCTCGAGGACGACGAGCGCAAGGACGACCGACGCCAGGCCGCGCGGCCCGAACCAGCCGACGAAGGCCACCGTTCGGCCCCGCAGCCCGGAGCCGATCAGCGCGAGCGCCACGGGCACCATCCGGACCACGGTCAGGCTCAGGACCGCGTAGACGACGATCTCCCAGGTGAGGTCGCCGAACAGCGCGACTGCGCTCATCCCGAGCGCGTAGAAGACGAAGGCGGCGACGAGCGCTCCCTCCTGGTCGACGAACGCGACCGCCGGCTTGCCGGCGACGCGCAGCCGCGAGCCCGCCGTCAGCCCGCCGACGAAGGCGGCGATGAACCCGCTGCCGCCGATCTCCTCGGTGAAGACGAAGAGCGCGACCGCAACTCCGGCCAGCGCGAGCTGCTCGGAGGTGCCGCTCGCCCAGCCGGTCCGGCGGCCCCGGCGGGCGAGCTCGCCGGCGAGCAGGCCGACGGCGATCCCGGCGGCCACGCCGATCCCGATCTTCTCGACGAGGGTGGTGATCCAGAACGAGCCCGGCTCGAACCCCTCGACCACCGTCGCGCCGGCCGCGCAGAGCAGGACGAAGGGCACCGCGAGGCCGTCGTTGAGCCCCGCCTCGACGTTGAGCGAGCGCCGGATCTTCCCCGGGACGCGCTCGTCCTCGACGACCGCGGCCCCGAGCGCCGCGTCGGTCGGCGCGAGGATCGCCGCGAGCAGGCCACACTCCCAGGCGTCGAGCTCGCCGAACAGCCAGAGGCCGACCAGGGTGCCGAGGCCGATCGACATCAGGAGCCCCGGTCCGAGCAGGCGCCCCGGCAGGCCGTAGTCCTCGCGCAGCCATCCGAGGTTGATCCGGGAGGCGTCGGAGAACAGGACCAGCGTCAGCGCTATCTCGGCGAGCGGCAGGAGGAGGCCGGCCGGGCTCTCGCCCTCGATCGGGTCGATCACGCCGGCGGCCGCGACGATCGCCCCGACGGCGACGAAGACCATCGGCCGCGAGATCCCCGTCCGCTCGATCCGGACCGCGACCAGTTCGTAGGCGGCGAGGGCTGCGGCGAAGATCCCGAGGACGACCATCGGCGCGGACCCTACGCGGGGGCGACTGCTCTAGGCTCGTCGACAGCGATCCCTTTCCCGATTCCAGCTCCTGCGAGGTACCCACATGGCCGACCGCCCCGTCTTTCTCTACGCCGCCGTCTACGACGACATCGCCGATGCCGAGGCCGACTACGAGGCCGTCTTCGACCTCCACGCGGCCGGCCTCGTCGGCACCTTCGACTCGGCCGTGATCGAGAAGGAGGACGGCAAGGTCCGCGTCCACAAGACCGAGAAGCCGACCCAGCACGGCGCCTGGACCGGCATCGCCGTCGGCGCCATCGCCGGCATCCTCTTCCCGCCCTCGATCATCGGCACCGCGATCGCCGGCGGGGTCGCCGGCGGGGTCATCGGTCACCTCTGGAAAGGCATGTCCCGCAGCGACCTCAAGGAGCTCGGCGAGGCGATGGACGACGGCAACGCCGCCCTGATCGTCATCGGCGAGTCGAAGGTCGACGAGCAGATCGAGAAGGCCGTCAAGCGCGCCAAGAAGGTCATCGAGAAGCAGATCGACGCCGACGCCGACGAGCTCAAGCGCCAGGTCGAGGAGGCGCAGGTCTGATGCTGCTCCCGGTCATCATCATCGTCGTGGTCGTCATTCCGCTGCTGATCTACGCCTTCGTCAAGACGCAGCAGCGCTAGGCGCTCAGAGGAGCGCGACGGCGATCGCGACGATCACGATCGCGGCCACCAATACTCCGACCGCCATGCCGATCGCCGAGGCGATCGTGCTCTGACGGAGATCGAGCTTCCGGAACTCCGGACTCGGGAACGGGAGCGGCAGCGGCTCCTCGCCGCCCAATCGCCTTGCGCTCGCGGGCCGTGCGTTCGCCGTGCTCATCGACCGCCGCCCTTGCCCGGCAGGTGATTCATCTCGCCTCGCTTTCGGTAAGTCCCTTGCTTACAGAATGTGAGCGGAAGCTAACAAACTTCACGGACGCACGCGTGGCGGCCGCGCTACGGGCCGGCGCAGTGTCCCGCGGAGCACTCCCCGCGGGTACCGGGAGCGAGGGGGCCGGCTAGCCGAGGACTTCGAGGACGCTCTTGTCCCCGCCGGCGTCGGGCGAGATCCGGGCCGTCGAGCCCTGCAGGTAGAGCTTGTCGTCGCCTTCGGCGATGTGCAGGTGCTTGGCGCCGAGGAACTTCTTGACCTCGATCTGCGCGCCGGCCCGGTCGAACTTCGCCAGCAGCTCCTCCGGGTCGTTTCCCATCGGCGAGCGCAGGGCGAAGACGTAGACGTCGGCGTCGGTGACGCAGACCATCATCCGCTCGCTGACCCCGTGGGAGGCGGCGTTGGCGTGCCGTGTCGCCTCGAGCGCACCGACGTCCTCGAGCCCGCCGACGACCGGGTTGTCGTGCCCGGGAAGGAACGACCCGGCGAGACCGCCGACGGCGATCTTCTTGTAGTCGTCCTGGATCGCGAACGCGCCCGCTGCGACGACGGCATCGGTGACGCCCTCGGTGGCGAGACGGGACTGGCAGGCCTGGATCAGATCGGCGGGATTGCTCATGGGTGTCGGATTCCCCACCGGCTGCGGCAGTCCTGCCGG
>JADFCZ010000112.1 GCA_018263295.1 Conexibacter sp. | reverse complement strand
TCACCTGCAACTTCTGCGCGACCGGCCGGATGGCCTTCGGGCGCAACCTGACCGCCTCCGAGATCCTCGACCAGGCGCTCCACTTCCGCCGCCGCGGCGAGGTCAACCACGTCGTCTTCATGGGGATGGGCGAGCCGCTGATGAACCTCGACGCGGTCATCGCCGCCTGCGAGCGGCTGCCGTCGGTCGGCGTCTCGACCGCGCACACGACGATCTCGACCGTCGGCTGGGTTCCCGGGATCGAGCGGCTCGCGACCGAGGGCCCCCGCGTCCGCCTCGCGCTCTCGCTCCACGCCGCGGAGGGCGACGTCCGCAGCGGCCTGATGCCGGTCAACGACCGCTACCCGATCCCCGAGGTCATCGAGGCCTGCCTGCGCTGGCGCGAGGCCCGCAACCGGCGCGTCTACATCGAGTATCTGATGCTCGCGGGCGTCAACGACGACCCCGACCAGGCCGTCGTCCTCAGTGAGGTCCTCAAGCCGCACGAGGCCTTCAAGGTCAACCTGATCCCGTTCAACCCGACGCCCGGCGAGTTCACCGGCTCCTCGCCGGAGGCGATCGCCGCGTTCCGGGACGCGCTGATCTCCCAAGGCGTCCCGGCGACGATCCGCCTGACGCGCGGACGCGACATCGACGCCGCCTGCGGCCAGCTGGCGGCTTCGGCCGCCTAGCTGAACTCGATGCTGGTGATCACCTGCGGCTCGACCGGGCGGTCGCCGGGGCCGGTCTCGGTGCCCTCGATCGCATCGACCGTCTCCATCCCGGAGACGACCCGGCCGAAGACCGTGTGCTTGCCGTCGAGCCAGGGAGCCGCGTCGGTGGTGACGATGAAGAACTGGGAGCCGTTGGTGTTCGGGCCGGCGTTGGCCATCGCGAGCGCGCCGCGCTCGACCTTGTGCTGGTTGAACTCGTCCTCGAAGGTGTACCCGGGGCCGCCGGTGCCGGTGCCCTCCGGGCAGCCGCCCTGGATCATGAAGTCGGCGATCACCCGGTGGAAGGTGAGATCGTCATAGAAGCCCTCACCGGCGAGCTTGCGGAAGTTCTCGACCGTCTTCGGAGCATCCTCGTCGTGGAGCTCGATCTCGATCGGGCCTGCATTCGTGTTCATGGTTGCGCGTGACATGGCCGCAAGACTAGATGAGCGTTGAAGGGGGGCGAGCGTCCAGGGCGATCCTCGCGGTGGCGCGCGACTTTTCCCGCTCTGGCATGTTGCAGTCTGCGGGGCCAGTGATCACAGGGCATACATCCAGAGCCGCACGTCGGCTCGCGGTCGTCATCGGCGCCTGCCTGCTGGCGGCGCTCGTACTGACGGCCGCCGTAGAACGGGCCGGCACCGCGCAGGCGAAGCCCCGCGCCGACCAACCGAACATCGTCGTAGTCGTGACCGACGACCAGGCGCGCGTGACGATGTCGCCGGAGGTGATGCCGAACCTCTACACCCGGATGATTCCCGAGGCGACGTCGTTCAGCGACTTCGTGGTCACAACCCCGCTCTGTTGCCCCTCACGGGCCGCGTTCATGACCGGCCAGTACGGCCACAACAACGGGGTGCTCAGCAACTTCTACCCGGACCTGCGCCAGAAGAAGCAGGTCCTCGCCGCCTGGCTCCAGACCGCCGGCTACAAGACGGCCCACGTCGGCAAGTTCCTCAACAAGTACGAGGAGCAGGACTCGCCGCAGACGGTGGCTCCCGGCTGGGACCTCTGGTTCACCCAGCTCGAGAAGCGCAAGTACTACGACTGGAAGGCCTCGAAGAACGGCGATCTCCGCCGTTTCGGCACCGACGACGCCGATCACCTGACCACGGTCACCAACAGGTACGCGGCCTCCTGGGCCGGCCGCCTCGCCGCCAGGGACCGGCCGTTCTTCCTCCAGGTCGACTACTACGCCCCTCACACCGGCCCCGGGCGGGACGAGATCTGCAAGGGGGCGCCGAAGCCCGAGCCCGAGGACGTCGGCCGGTTCGCGGGGGCGCCACTGCCGGATCCGCCCAGCTTCAACCAGGACGACGTCACCGAGATGCCTTCGTTCATCCGCGATCGCCCGAAGCTGACCGACGAGGAGATCGCCGACATCACCGATCACTACCGCTGCACCCTCGAGTCCCTCTACGGGGTCGACCGCGGCATCGGCCAGGTGTTCGACTCGATCAAGGCACAGGGCGAGCTCAACAACACCGTGTTCGTCTTCACCTCGGACAACGGCTACTTCTTCGGCGAGCACCGGATCCCGAAGGGCAAGCCCTATCCCTACGAGGAGAACATCCACATGCCGCTCGTGATGCGGGTGCCGACCCGCTACCGCGACGGCGCGCCGCTCGTCACCGAGTCGGACGCGCCGGTGGCGAACATCGACGTCGCGCCGACCCTGCTCGAGCTCGCCGGCGCGACGCCCTGTCTCAGACGGGATCGTTGCCGGATCATGGACGGCCGTTCGCTGATGCCGGCGATCGAGGGCGTCGGGGGCCTGCCCGAGACCCGCGGCATCGCCCTCGAGCGTTCCAGCTGCGAGTACCGGGGGGTGCGATGGGACCGCAAGCTCTACGTCGCCTACTCGGCGCCGGACACGACCGGTTGCGTTCCCGGCGAGGCGGAGATGTACGACACCGCCGCCGACCCCTACCAGCTGCACGACCTCCTCCCGGCGTCCGAGGGCACTCCGAACGACGAACTCCGCGTCAAGCTCGCCCGGAAGATGCGCCGGCTCGGCTCATGCCAGGGGATCCGGCGCCGCGACCCCCAGCCGCCGCCCGGCATCCACTACTGCGAGTAGCGCTCGCGCCCGGACCGGCGCGGGGTCCTCTGGCCTCGGCTAGGCTGCCACCGCCTTGGGAGAGGGAGCGTCGATCGCGCCGTCAGCCCGCCGCGCGCTGCGGCGAGCGATCGTCGCCGTCCTCGCGGCTTCCGTCCTCTCGGGGGTCGCCGCCGCGAGCGCCGGGGCCGAGTTCCCCTACAGCCGCAACTCCTCGCCCTCCGGCTACGGCGACCTCTACCTCGATGCCGGCCAGGTCCCGACCGACCTCGGCGGCAACACGTTCAAGTTCGCGGCGACCGCCGACCCGGCCAACACGACCAACAACTCCAATCCGGTCGAGCTCGGGGGCGTCCGCGGCGCCCACGTCGTCGACGCCGACGCCGCGGTCCAGACCGCGTTCCGGACGACCACCGGGCGCCCCGACGTGACCATCGCGATCCTCGACTCGGGGATCAAGTGGAACGACGCGGGCGACATGAACGACCTGCGGATGAAGACCCGGATCAGCACCGGCGAGGCGCCGAAGCCGGAGAACGACGGTCTCGCGACCCCGAACGAGCCCGGCGAGGACTGCAGCGGCGCCGGCCCCTACGACAACGCCGGCGACTGGGACCTGAACGGCGACGGCGTCTTCAACCTCCGCGACTACTCGTGCGACGGCAGCGTCCAGGCCGAGACCCCGAAGGGCGTCGGTCCGGCCGGCATGTTCGAGCCGCAGGACCTGCTGATCGCCTTCAGCGACGGTGTCGACGACGACGGCAACGGCTACGTCGACGACCTCGTCGGCTGGGACTTCCTCGACGACGACAACGATCCCTTCGACGACGTCCAGTACGGGCACGGGACCGGTGAGGCCAAGGACTCGACCGCGGAGGCGAACAACGGCGGCGAGGTCGGCTCCTGCCCGAATTGCATGGGCGTCTACCTCCGGGTCGGCGACAGCTTCGTCGCCGACGTCAACCGCTTCGGCGCCGCCGTCACCTACGCCACCGACAACGACGTCCAGATCGTCCAGGAGGCGCTCGGCACGCTCAACAACTCGAGCCTCGCCCGCGAGGCGGTCGACTACGCCTACCGCCACGGCGTCACCGTCATGGCCTCCGCCGCCGACGAGGCCGCCCAGCACAACAACTGGCCGTCGAGCCTCCCGCACGTGATCGTCGCGAACTCCGTGACCGACGGCGACGGCAGCGTCCCGAACGAGTCCTACCTCGCCTTCAACGGCTGTACCAACTTCGGCGCCAAGATCACCGTCGCGATCCCGAGCACGGCCTGTTCGTCGAACGCGGTCGGGCTCGCGGCTGGGTTCGCCGGTCTGATCTACAGCGCCGCGCTGAACGCGGAGGACGCGGGCGCCCTCGATCCGTACCCGGACCAGTCGAAGTGCAAGCTCGTGAACGGCGAACCGTGCCCGATCACGCCGAACGAGATCAAGCAGCTGATGGCCTCGGGGACGGTCGGCGGCATCCCGCAGGCCGACGACGTCGACTTCGCGGGCTCGCCCGCCGGCTCCGCGAACGAGCCGTCCTGCTCGCCTGCGCCCCTGCCCGGTTGCACCAGCCCCTACGGCGCCGGGAACGCACTCCGCGACCAGGTGACCGCCAACCGACAGGTGTTCGGCGCTCCGCCGATCGGCGCGACGACCAGCTACCCGGCGCGCAGGGGCTTCGATCAGTTCTACGGCTACGGCCGCGCGAACATGAACAAAGCGGTCAAGGCGGTCGTCGACGATCCGGCGGCCCCGAGCCCGGCCGAGCTGCCGCCCGAGGCCGACATCACGTCGCCCGGGTGGTTCGCCGAGATCGACCCGTCGCAGTCGTCGATCGACGTCTCGGGCACGGTCTTCGCCCGCGGCGAGCCCTACCGCTGCCGCCTCTACGTCGCACCGGGGCAGTACCCGAACAACGCGACGACCACCGACTCGCCTCCCGGCGACTTCGCGGCGCTCTCGAACGGCTGGTGCGACGGCTCGACCGTCCACGCCGGCCCCGACGCGGCCGCCGCCCACGACGGCGTGCTCGGCTCGATCGACGTCTCCGCGCTCCGCCAGCGCTTCCCCGCCGCCACCGACTTCTCCGGTCCGATCCCGACCGCGTCGGCGAACACCGGCAACGGCAGGCCGTTCTTCGCGCCGCACGCCTTCACCTTCAAGGTCGTCGTCACCCCGACGACCGGCGCCGCTCGGACCGGTGAGGACCAGCGGACCGCCTGGCTGCACCGAGACGCCGACCTGCTCGACGCGTTCCCGCGGGCCATCCGGGCGGGCGGCGACGTCGGCGGACCCGGCGCCGCGCCGACCGCCGACGGAGCGTCCTCGCCCGCCTTCGCCGACCTCGACGGCGACAACCGCAACGAGCTCGTCTTCGCCGACTCCGACGGGTTCGTCCACGCCATCGGCAGCGACGGCGACGAGCTCCCCGGCTGGCCGGTGCGGGGCGACGAGCCAGGATTCGTCGCCGATCACGACTCCTCTCCCGCCTACTCGGACGGCGTCGGCACCGACCTCGGCGGCGCCTTCCTCGCGGCGGTCGCGGTCGGTGATACCGACGACGACGGTGTGCCCGAGGTCTACGCGGCCGACGTCGAGGGGAAGGTTTACGGCTGGGCGCCCGACGGCGCCCGCGTCTTCACCGAGCAGTCGAACCCGGACTGGTCGGGCCGTCCGCTCGAGCCCTTCGTCAACGTCCGCAACGGCAAGACGAACCGGACGCAACACGGCTTCTTCGGGGCGCCGGTGCTCGCCGACCTCGACGGCGACGGCCGCGACGAGGTGATCGCGGCCTCGATGGACCGCCACGTCTACGCCTGGAGGGCGGACGACTCCGATCCCGGCGCTCCCGGCGGCGCCGCCGATGCTCCCGGTTACCCGGTCCTCGTCGTCGATCCGGCGAAGGTCGCCTCGGTCGATCCGGACACCCACGCGGTCACGTTCGCGGGAGGGTCCGGCTCCTTCATGCAGGGCGCCATCATCGATACGCCCGCGGTCGGCGACATCACCGGCGACGGCATCCCCGAGGTCGTGGTCGGGACCAACGAGGAGTACGACGAGGCTCTCAACCTCGGCAACCCGGGCGGGCTCGGCCTGCTGATCGGCGCCGGCTTGGTGGACCCCGGCAACTCGCGCATCTACGCGCTCGAGGCCGGCGGCGGCACCGACGCCGACCCGCTGCCGACCGACGCGCTGATGCCGGGCTGGCCCTTCGCGACGGGCATGCTCCTGACCGAGACGCTGCCCATCGTCGGCGAGGGGATCGCCGGCCCGCCGGTGATCGGCCCGGTGAGCTGCCCGAGCGGCGGCAGCGGCATGAAGGTCGGCACCGCGACCGCGGCGGGCCCGGCCTACGTCGTCAACGGCGACGGCACATCCTGTTACGGCGAGACCTCGGGCTCCGCGAACGCGCTGTCGGCCGACTTCGGCGGCTCCGCGCATGCCACCGACTCGCCGCTGATCCCGGCGCTCGGCAACCCGGCATTCGGCGCCGCCGCGGGAACGACCGCCGAAGCGCCCGGCTTCGCGATGGGCGCGATCGGGCTCTTCAAGGCGCTCGACCTCCAGGTCGTCGACTACCAGGGTGGGCAGGACGTGCTCGGTGTCTGGGACCCGGCGACCGGCCAGTTCCGCAGCGGGTTCCCGGCAACGGTGAACGACCTGCAGCTGCTGACCGGCCCGGCGATCGCCGACGTCGACGGCAACGCCGGCGAGGAGATCCTGTCCGGCAGCTCGAGCCAGGATCTGGTCGCCTACGGGGCCGACGGCACGCCCTCGAGCGGCTGGCCGAAGCTGACCACCGATTGGACGGTGGCGACGCCGCTGATCGGCAGCTTCGGCACCAGGGACACCGATGACGACGCCCGCAAGGTCGTCGTCGGGATCACCCGCTCCGGTTACGTCCACGCCTACGCGACCGAGGCCCCCGCCTGCTCGCCGTCCTCATCGCCGCGCTTCCACCACGACAACGCGAACTCAGGCGACTACGCGCGCGACGCCGTCCTGCCCGGGGCGCCGACGGCGCTGAAGGCGAAGGGCGGCGAGCTCAGCTTCCTCGCCCCGGGCGACGACCTGCTCTGCGGGACCGCCGACCACTACGAGATGGCCACGGCGAAGAGCGCGATCGACGAGGACTCCTTCGCGGCGGCGAAGCCGCTCGGCGGGGAGCCCGAGCCGAAGGCCGCGGGCGCGAAGCAGAAGCTCGCCGTTCCGGCGAAGTCGAAGGGCTGGATTGCGATCCGTGCGGTCGACGATCAGGGCAACGTCGGCCGGGTGACGACGGTGAAGGCGAAGGCCCCGCGGGCGGACCGAAAGCGCTGCAGCAATATGATCCACGGGACCAGGCGCGCCGACCGCTTGCGTGGCACCGGCGGCGGTGACTGGATGGACGGCCGTGCGGGCAGGGACCGGATCGACGGGCGCGGCGGCGAGGACTGCGTCCGCGGCGGCAAGCAGGCGGATCGCCTGAAGGGCGGCCCGAGCGAGGACCGGATCAACGGTGGTGGCGGTAACGACCGGATCGCGGCCCGCGACGGCAGGCACGACGTCGTCGCCTGCGGCTCCGGCCGCGACACGGTGATCGCCGATCGCAGGGACGGCGTCGCCGCCAACTGCGAGCGCGTCAGGGTCCGCTGACCCTCTCCTTGCAGTTTCGGATGGTCCGGCGTGGGCGGGAGGCGCCGAATCAAGGAAGAGGGTCGCGATGCGGCCGCTTGGGCCGTGAGCGGCCCGATGACGCCGAGTCGGCGTCTCCCGCGCCGCCGGGTCAGCCGCGGTTCGCGGCCTGTTCGAGCAGCATCCGCATCGTCGCCGGCTCGCCCGCCATCGGGTCGGCGTGGCCGGCGGCCACCAGTCGCGGCTCGAGGGCGGCGAGCTTGCGGAGGCTGTCGATCGCCTGGTCGTGGTCCTGGTTGAAGACCCGGTTCGGGACGTTCGCCCAGTCGACCGGCTTGAACTTCATCGAGTCGACGAAGTAGGTCGTGTCGCTGACGAGCGCGACGCGGTCGCTCTCGCGCCAGAGCCCGATCAGCCCGGGCGCATGACCGGGGAAGTGCTTGACGACGAAGCCGGCGATCTCGTCGCCCTCCTCCACCGTGTCGGCCACGGGGGCGGGACCGCCGTCCCAGTGCCGCAGCAGCGTCGGGTAGACGGCGCGAGGAAAGCGGTAGGGGATCCGGTCGAGGTCGAAGTAGTGCCAGCCGCCGTCGCCCTCGACGTCGGCGCGCTCGTCGACGTGGCAGAGGACCGGCACGCCGAGGCCGGCGGCGATGCCCCGGTGATCGGCGTGTCCATGGCCGAGCAGGAGCCGCTTGACCGGCCCGAACCTGCCCGCCGCCTCGCGGACGCCCTCGGTCATCGCGGCGGTGCCGCCGTCGAAGATCGTCACCCCGTCGTCCTCGAGCAGGAAGTAGACGTTCATGCCGTGACGGATGTCGCCCGCGTGGCGCCAGACTCCGGGCGCGATCTCCTCGGTGATCGGCTTCATCGGGTTCAGGGCCATCGGCGCCCACCCTAGTCCCTTAGGCTTGACCGATGCCCCGCTCGTGGACGATCTCGATGGTGATCCTGGTGATCTGCCTGCTCGCGTCGATGGTGATCGCGGCGACCAAGCTCTGGTGAACGACGAGGAGCTGATGCGGCTGGCCCTGGCCGCCGCCGCGACCGCCCCCGAGCACGACGACGTCCCGATCGGCGCCGTCCTCGCCCGCGATGGCACCCCGCTGGCGACCGCCGCCAACGAGCGCGAGCTGCGCCGGGACCCGACCGCCCATGCCGAGATCCTCGCCCTCCGCGAGGGCTCTGAGCTGCTCGGCGGCTGGCGGCTGCCCGAGACGACGCTCTATGTGACCCTGGAACCGTGCGCGATGTGCGCCGGAGCGATCGTGCTGGCCCGCGTTCCGCGAGTCGTCTACGCGGCGCCCGACCCGAAGGCCGGTGCGGCCGGGTCGGTGCTCGACGTCCTCGGCGCGCCGCGGCTCAACCACCGCCCGGCGGTGACGGCGGGAGTTCTGGGCGACGAAGCGGGGGAGATGCTGCGCGCGTTCTTCCGCGAGCGCCGCTGATGCTCAGGCGCCGGGCGGCAGCGCCAGCGGCTCGCCGGACGCATCCAGCGCCGGCAGGTAGATCGAGATCATCGTCCCGATCCCGGGCCTCGTGTTGATCCGCAGGTCGCCGCCGGCGTCGCGGATCATCGCGTGGGCGCCGGCGAGGCCGAGGCCGCTGCCCGCCTCGCCGTCCTTCGTCGAGAAGTAGGGCTCGAGCGCTCGCTGCGCGACCTCCGGGCTCATCCCCGACCCGCTGTCGCCGAACGTGATCCGGACGTGCAGGCCGGTGCCGAGGCAGGGGTCGCCCGGGGGCACCGGGACGGTCGCGGAGCGGATCGCGACGGCGCCGCCGCCGGGCATCGCGTCGCGGGAGTTGGCCGCGAGGTTGAGCATCACCCGCTCGAGGCCGGCCGGCGCCAGCGCGACCCGGGGCAGGGGCCCGTCGGCGGCGACGTCGAGGCGGATGGCGGGGCCGAGCGCCCGTTCGATCAGCCTCCGCGAGGCGCGGATCGCCTCGTCGACGGCCAGCGGCTCCGGTTCGCGGGCGGGCGTGCCGCCGCCGACCGACCGTTCCTCGGCGAGCAGCCCGCGACAGAGGTCGGCTCCCCGGCGCGCCGCCTCACGGATCTCCTCGGCGCGGTCGCGCTGAACGCCGCCGGCGCCCTCGGCGATCTCGCCGGCGCAGACCAGGATCACCGACAGCAGGTTGTTGAAGTCGTGGGCGACGCTCGCAGTCCGCCGGCCGAGCTCCTCGAGCTCGGACCGGGTCGGCGCCGGCTTCGGCCGCGCTCGCTCCGGCAGGACGACCGGCGCCGAGCCGGCGAAGTCGCCGGGACCGGGCGACGACTCCCAGGGCAGCCCGCCGGCGAAGCGCCGGTCGGGACGGCGGGCGGGTGCGGTCGGAGTTGTCGCGGTCTCGGTCATGTGCAGGGCGCCGCGGGCGGTGCCACCGCGCAGACGACCCTTTCGCCGCGCCGCCTCGCGCCCCTGCCCTGGTGCCCTATCGCACTCAGGGGCCGGTGTCGGTGGTGACGACCGCCGGGTTCCGGGACGGCTTGTTGTTCGGGAACAGGGCCAGGATCGACGGATCGTCGCCCGGATCAGCCGAGCCCGTGGCGACCTCGATCGGATCGCCGCCGTCGCAGGCGCCGCCGCCGAAGAACCCGCCGCACGTCAGCGGGTCGATGTCGAGGGCGGGGTCGGCGACGTCGATCTGCGCGTCGTAGACGCCGGTGTCGTCGTCGGGCGTGCCGGCGGTGTCGCAGAGCTGTCCCGGAACGTCGCCCGAGAACGTTCCCGTGCATGCGGTCACCTGGTAGGCGAGCTTCGAGTCGGCGTTAGTCAGACCGATGTCGCCGGCGCTGACCGGCAGCCCGATCACGTTCGAGTTGTAGTTCGAGTAGTCGGCGAAGTAGGTCGCCGCGCACTCGTCGAGGGCGTCCGGCTGCGAGAGGTCGAACACGCAGACCTCGCCGCCCGGCGCCGCCTGCTTGACCAGCAGGTAGTCGGCGTCGATCCCCTCGTCGTCGCCGGCGTAGACGCCGTCTGCGCCGGCGTCGACGAGCACGTCGACCTCGAGCGTCTCGGTCGTGTTGTGGATCCCCGCCGCCTGGACGCCGAACTCGACCGGCTCGGCCGGCGGGTCGGGATCGGCGAGGAAGTCGAGCCAGCCGATCTCGCCGAAGGCGTCGGTGCCGCCGGGCACGCCCTCGGCCTGATCGTCGCTGAGGTCGCTGCCGGTGAACGAGCGGGCACCGACGGCGACGATGTCCTCCTCGCCGTGGCTCTCGAGTCCGTCCGTCGCGCCGAGCAGGTAGAGGTCGGCCTGACTGGTGCCGGCGCCGCCGCCCTTCACGGTCATCGTGTCGGGGCCGCCGCTCAGGTCGAGCTCGCTCTTGGAAAGCGAGTCGCCGGAGGCGGCGAGCGGCGCCACGTGCCAGGGCACGTGGAGCTTGTCGGCGGCCTCCTTCACCTTGCGCTTCTCGGCCCCGTTCTGGCTGATCGCCACGTTGCCGTCGACGTTCGGGTGGAAGTAGTAGAGCCCGTACTCCTGCTCGGCCTCTTCGATCGCCGACGGGTCGAGCGCCAGACGGACCTTCACCTTCTTCGACTCGCCGGGCTTGAGGCCGAAGCTCAGCTTGCCGGCGAAGCCCTCGTCACCTGAGACCGTCACCGTCGCGGGGCTCGTGCCGAAGTCGGAGTAGCGGGCCTTCTTGGCGGCGACGGTGTAGCGGTGCTTGAGCTTGCCCTCGTTGTGGACCTTGAACGAGCGCACCTCCTGCATCGGCCCGGAGGCGATGTCGAGCCCGTAGGAGAGGCTCGCGGGATCGGCCAGCGAGACCGTCGTCGCCGATCCGAAGGCGTCCACGCGGCCGGAGCCCATCACGGTCGCCGAGACCGGCGAGCCGAGCAGGTTGTCCTTGAGGTCCTGGACCGCCTGGTTCATCAGAGCGGCCTTGATCTGATCGGGGCTCCACTTCGGGTGGAGCTGGACGAGCAGCGCCGCGACGCCGGCGACGTGCGGGGTCGCCATCGACGTGCCCGAGAACTTGACGCCCTTGTTGCCGGTTCCGGCGTCGGTCGACTGGATGTCATAGCCCGGTGCCGAGATGTCCGGCTTCAGGTCGTTGGTCAGGCGGGCGGGGCCCTCGGAGGTGAAGTCGGTCATCGCGTCCGTGTAGGAGTCGATCACCGTCGTGTCGGAGTTCAGGGTCGCGTTGACCGTGCCGGAGTTGTAGGCGTTGCCGGGGCTGAGCTCGTCGAGGATCGCGTAGCCGTCGTTGCCGCTGATCATCACGACCGGGATCGTGATCGGCTCGCCGTCGGTGCTGAGCCCGCTCGGAGCGCCGCCGAACAGCGAGATCAGGACGACGGCCTGCGCTCCGGCCTGCTGGGCGTTGAACGCCTTGGCCGACCCGGCGCAGTCGCCCTCGCCTGTCGCGCCCTTGAAGACGAGCACCACCTCGCCGGCCAGCGAGCCCGCCGGGAGCGGCGAGCAGAACTGGGCGTCGGCCGGGGTCTCGTTACCGGGATCGGCGGGCGGGTCGAGCTGGCGGCCGTCGTAGAGGTCGGCGGTGATGCCGCCGTCCGGGAAACCGCCGCCGAAGTCCTGGACGACCATGATCCCCTCGTCGGGGAGCTCGATCGACGGGCTGTTGACGTCGATGGTCTGCGCCGTGAACTGGTCGATCGAAGCGGCGACGGAGATCACGCCCGGTGCGTTCCCGGGGGTGCCGGCGATGTATGCCGAGCCGCCGACGGGCTGGTTGCCGGAGTTCCCGGCCGCCGCCACGAACACCGTGCCGAGGTCGACCACGCGCTGGGCTGCGATCGCCTCGGCCGAGTTCTCGGTGCCGTAGTCGACGCCGCCGGAGAACGTGAGGACGTCGGCGGCGTCCTTGACCTTGCCGTCGTCGTTCGGGTCCATCGCGCGCTCGAAGCCGGCGACGAGGACGTCGTCGGTCGAGTCGCCCTCGTCCCAGACCTTGATCGCGAGCAGCTTCGACTTCGGTGCCACGCCGGGCCCGATCTGACCCTTGACGCCGTTGCCGCAGCAGGTGCCCGAGGTGTGCGAGCCGTGGTCGTCGTCGACGCCGTCCAGCGGGTCGGGGTCGGGGTGAGGGGTGTCGTTGGAGGGATCGTCGTCGAGCACCTCGTAGTCGGACCCGACGAGGTCGTAGCCGCCGATCACCTTCTTGGTCGGGAACGTGCCGCGCTCGATCACGTTCGGGTCGTTCGCCTCGTAAGCGGCCACCGTGCCGGGGCCGCCGAAGTTCTTGTGGGTGTAGTCGATGCCGGTGTCGACATCGGCGACGGTGATGCCCTCGCCCTTGACCCCGAGCTTCTTCCAGGTCTTGGTTCCGCCGATGAAGGGGACGCTCGTCTCGTTCAGCTTGCGGACGATCGAGACCGGTTCGACCGAGGCGACGTCGGAGCGGCTGGCGAGCTCGGCTGCGGCCTCCTGCGACATCGCAGCCGAGAAGCCGTTGATCAGGGTGTCGTAGCGGAAGACGACGTCGCCGCCGGCCGCCTTCGCCGCGGCGATCGCCGGCTTCTGCGCGGCTCGCGCGTCGGCCGCGACCCGCCGCTGAGCGCCGCCCGAGGCGCCGCCCGCCGCCGTCGCCACCGAGGGTCCTTCCACCGTGACGATGTAACGCCCGAGACCCTGCTCGGCGCGCAACGCGGCCGGCTCGAAGCCGGCAGGAACGCCGGAATGGGGACGATCGGTATCGGCCGAGGGCGTGGAGGTGCCGGTGATGCCGGCCGCCGCGGCGCCGGTGACGGCGAGCAGTACGACGAGGGTGAACGGGACGACGTAGCGGCGGAACCGACGGTCCAAAGGAGCCTCCCAGCTTCTACGGATGGTGGACGATGATCCGAGCCTACCCCGGTTCGGCCGGCCCAATCGCCGATTCGAATGTCGTCAACGGAGAGGGTGGGATTCGAACCCACGAGGCAGCTTTCGCCGCCCACACGATTTCCAATCGTGCACCTTAAGCCACTCGGTCACCCCTCCGGGTGAGGCCCGGAAGATACCGGTGCGGGGGCCGCCGATCCGGCCTCAGGCGGGCGCCGGAGCGTCCCCTCGCGGCTCGAGCCGGCCGCACCAGAGCGCGAACAGGACGATCGCGAGGAGCGCCCCGAGCCAGTGCAGCCCGACGATCACCGCGAGCAGGCTCGGCAGGCCGGCGAGGATCGCCCCGAGCATCGTCAGGCCGAGCGGCAACCGCAGCGCCGTGGCGGTGATCAGCGAGCAGACGATCCAGGCGCCGGGCCCGCTGAGCCAGCCCCAGTCCTCGAAGAAGGAGTGTGGGAGGGCGATCGCGAGCACCACCGAGATCACGGCGACGCCGGCGAGCTGGATTAGTCCGGCCCGCAGTGCGATCGATCGGTCGAGCTCGGACACGACACGATTATCGCGCTTCGCCGCCGAGCGTCCGGGTGCCCTCGGCCGCGGCGGCACCGACGAGGCCGGCGTACTCGTCGCGACGGTCGGCGAACCGCTGGGTCGGAATCGGCACCGAGATCGCGCCGGCCGGGCCGGCGGGGTCGGCGACGGCGGCGCCGATCGCGCAGATCCCCTCCGTGTGCTCCTCGATGTCGAAGGCGACGCCGCGCTCGCGGATCTCGGCGAGCTCGGCGAGCAGCTCCGAGCGGGAGGTGATGGTTCGCTCCGTGAAGCGCTCGACCCGGGAGGGGAGGAGCAGTTCGACCTCCTCGTCGGCGAGGGCGGCGAGCAGTGCCTTGCCGTTCGCGGTGCAGTGTGCCGGGAACGACGTACCGACGCCGGAGACGGCGCGGAGGCGGTGTGGCGCCGGGAACTGCTCGACGAACGTGACCGCGTCGCCCTCGAGGATCGCGAGGTCGACGGTCTCGTCGAGCTCGCGGCGGAGCCGGAGCATCACCGGGGCGAGCCGGAACCGCAGGCCGCGCCGGGTGGCCGCGCCGAGCCGGACGAGCCCGCTGCCGAGGCGAGCCGTCCCCTCGGGCCCGAGCTCGACCAGGCCCTCGGCGGCGAGCGCCGCGAGCAGCCGGTGGACCGTCGACTTCGGCAGCTCGACGGTCGCGGCCAGGTCGGCGAGGCCGGTGCCCTCCGGCGCCCGTTCCAGCGCCCGGAGGACGAGCGCCGCCCGCGCGATCGCCTGAACGCCGCCGGTCGTCTGAGGCTCGGTGAGTGCGTCCCGCATCATGGAACAACAATACTGTATGGTGGAACCACCATGGCGACGATGGGATTTGAGTTCGACGGCGCTACCTTCGCCCGCGGCGGAGACGGCTACGAGCCGGCGCGGTCGGCGGCGGTCTGGAACGCGCGCACCCCGGAGCGCTTCCCGGAGCTGATCGTCCAGGCGGCGAGCGAGCGCGACGTCGTCGCCGCGGTCCGCCTCGCCAAGGCCGAGGGGATGACGATCGGCGTCCGCGCCGGCGGCCACAGCTGGGCCGGCAACCACGTCCGCGACGGCGGGATGCTGCTCGACGTCTCGCGACTGCGGGAGGCGACGATCGACGCCGCCGGCATGACCGCGACGGCGCAGCCCGGGTGCCCCGGCAACGAGATGCTGGCCGCCCTGCTCGCCCACGGCCGCTTCTTCCCCGCCGGACACTGCCCCGGCGTCTGTCTCGGCGGCTATCTGCTGCAGGGCGGGTTCGGCTGGAACGGGCGGATCCACGGACCCGCCTGCATGAGCGTCGAGGCGATCGACGCCGTCACCGCCGACGGCGAGCTGGTCCGCGCGAGCGCGACCGAGAACGAGGACCTGTTCTGGGCGGCGCGCGGCTCCGGGCCCGGGTTCTTCGCCGCCGTCATCCGCTTCCACCTGCGGATCTACGAGGCGCCGAAGGTGATCGCCAACGGCGTTTTCACCTACCCGCTCCAGGAGCTCGAGACCGTGTTCCGCTGGGCCGCCGAGGTCGGACCCGAGGTGCCTCGGGACATGGAGCTGATGGTGTTCATCCACCGCGACGAGAGCGGCGAGGCGGAGGTCGCGGTCACCGGGCCGGTGCTCTCGGCGAGCGAGTCCGACGCGACCACGGCCCTGGCCCTGCTCGAGACCTGCCCGAGCCGCCCGCGCGCCAAGCTCGCGGTTCCGCGCGTCGACGTCGGCCTCGCCGACCTCTACGCCGGCGTCCACTCCTCCTACCCGGACGACCACCGCTACTGCGTCGACAACATCTGGACCCACGCCCCGGTCGACGAGCTGCTTCCGGGCATCGAGCGGATCGCCGAGACGCTTCCGACCGCGCCCTCGCACATGCTCTGGATGAACTGGGGCGAGAGCCCCGATCGTCCCGACATGGCCTACTCGGTCGAGGACGAGACCTACATCGCCTGCTACGGCGTCTGGGCCGATCCGGCCGACGACCAGCGCTTCGGAGGCTGGGCCACCGACAGCATGCGGGCGATGGAGGGCGCCGCCTCCGGGATCCAGCTCGCCGACGAGAACCTGATCAACCGGCCGGCGCGGTTCGTCACCGACGCCAACATCACCCGGCTCGACGAGGTCCGGGCGAAGTGGGATCCGGGCGGGCGCTTCCACCCGTGGCTCGGCCGCCCCTGAGGCGATGGGTGACTCCCACCTCGAGCGCCTGCTGCTTCGCCCGGTCGCGGAGCCGGAGCCCGATGCCGCCGCGGCGGTCGCCGCCGGGCCGATCGATCCCGCGCAGGCGCTCGGCCGCGACGAGCTCGACCGGCTCTGCGACCCGGCGCCGCTTGCGGCCGAGACCGGGTGGTGCACGCTGCCCGACGGGATCGGCTACGTCGCCGCCCGGACGACCATGCCCGGGGTGACGGGGGAGATGGTCGACTGGTGGTTCGACTGGCATCCGCGCGAGCCGATCCGCTACCGCGTCTGGCACCCGCTCGCCCATGTCTCGAACTCGCTCGAGCCGCCGGCCGCGCCCGGGGCGAAAGCCCACTGGGGGGCGACCCACCACCCGGTCGAGGACGTCGGGGTCGGCATCGCCCACGCCCGGATCTCGTTCCTGCGGCCGACCGAGATCGGCTTCTCGACGGACGGGCTGGACGACCCGCGTATCGCCACCATCGTCGGCGGCCACGTCGGCGACGATCGCCGCCGCTCGCGCCACTCGCTGATGGTCCACGTCTTCCTCGCCGAGCGCGACGGGGTCGTGCTCCGCAGCCGGTTCTGGTTCGGCGCCCTGATGCGCCCCTACCTGCCGGCTCCGCTCGCGTCGGCGGTCGAACCGCTCCTCAACACCGGCTTCGCCCGGCGGCGACTGCTGCCCGCCGACCTGCCCCGGGCCGTCGCCGGCCACTGCATCGAGGAGTACGCGAACCTGGCCGAACTCCTGCCCGACCTGTACCGCCGCTACGGCTGAGCGCCTAGTAGCGGTAGTGGTCCGACTTGTACGGACCGTCGACCGGGATGCCGAGATAGTCGGCCTGGCGCTCGGTCAGCTCGGTCAGCCTGATGCCGAGCGCGTCGAGATGGAGCCGGGCGACGAGCTCGTCGAGCTTCTTCGGCAGCACCGTCACGCCCTTCTCGTAGTCCTCACCCTCGGTGAACAGCTCGATCTGCGCGATCACCTGATTCGTGAACGAGTTCGACATCACGAAGCTCGGGTGGCCGGTGGCGTTGCCGAGGTTCAGCAGTCGGCCCTCGGAGAGGACGATGATCGAATGGCCGCCGGGGAACCGCCACTCGTCGACCTGTGGCTTGATGTTGTTCCGCTCGACACCCTCGAAGCGCTCGAGGCCGGCCATGTCGATCTCGTTGTCGAAGTGGCCGATGTTGCCGACGATCGCCTGATGCTTCATCCGTGACATCTGCTCGGCCGAGATCACGTCCCGGTTGCCCGTCGCGGTGATGAAGATGTCGGCGCTGTCGAGGACATCCTCGAGGCGAACGACCTCGTAGCCCTGCATCGCCGCCTGGAGCGCGCAGATCGGGTCGATCTCGGTGACCTTGACGCGGGCGCCCTGACCGCGCAGCGACTCCGCGCAGCCCTTGCCGACGTCGCCGAAGCCGAGGACGACGGCGACCTTGCCGCCGATCATCACGTCGGTCGCACGGTTGATGCCGTCGATCAGCGAGTGGCGGCAGCCGTAGATGTTGTCGAACTTCGACTTCGTGACCGAGTCGTTGACGTTGATCGCCGGGAACAGGAGGGTGCCGTCCCGCTGCATCTCGTACAGGCGCATGACGCCCGTCGTCGTCTCCTCGGTGACGCCGCGGATGCTTGCTCCCATCCGCGTGAACTTCTGCGGGTCCTCGGTGAGCGTGCGGGTCAGGAGCTCGAGCACGACCCGGAACTCCTCGCTGTCCGCCGTCGCCGGGTCGGGGACCCTGCCGGCGGCCTCGAACTCGGCGCCCTTGTGGATCAGCAGCGTCGCGTCGCCGCCGTCGTCGAGGATCATGTTCGGCTCGCCGTCGGGCCAGGTGAGCGCCTTCTCGGTGCACCACCAGTACTCCTCGAGCGTCTCGCCCTTCCAGGCGTAGACCGGCACGCCCTTGGGGTCGTCGACCGTGCCGTCGGGACCGACGACGACCGCGGCCGCCGCCGGGTCCTGGGTCGAGAAGATGTTGCAGCTCGCCCAGCGGACGTCGGCTCCGAGCGCGGTCAGCGTCTCGATCAGAACCGCGGTCTGGACGGTCATGTGCAGCGACCCGGTGATCCGGGCGCCGGCCAGGGGCTGGGTCGGGGCGTAGTCCTCGCGGAGCTGCATCAGGCCGGGCATCTCGTGCTCGGCGAGCACGATCTCCTTACGGCCGAGCTCGGCGAGGGCGAGGTCGGCGACCTTGTAGTCGAGGGTGGCGGGTGCTTCGGTGGTGCCCATGGAGAATCTCCCATCGGTCGCGGAGCGCATGGCTCCTAGATTGATTGAAGATCCTGCGAAACACCCGGCGCACGTGACCGGAGCCTCTCCCCAAACTCGATTCGGGACGGCGCGCAGCGGATCTCGAGCGTGCGTCGCAATTATGCCGAACGGAGCCGGCCGTCTGCGTCCCGCCGTGGCGCCGCGGGCGCGACCGGACCGGCTCGTACATTTGCGCCGTGCTGAGCGTCGCCAAGCGAGAGCCGTCGGCGTTTCTGTTCGCCGGGCAGATTCTCGGGGTCCTCCTCTATCCATTCATGACGGGAAGCGTCGGCCGGGCCGCGTTCAGCCTCTTCGGCATCGCCATCCTCGGCCTCGTCGTCCTCGCGGTCCGCGACTCGCCCGGCGTGACCCGGGTCGCGATCGGCCTCGCCCTTCCGGCCTCGATCCTGCTCCTGATCCAGGTCGTGACCGGCGACGACGCACTGCTGCCCTACTCCTCGGCGCTCGAGGCCGTCCTCTACTTCTATGCGGCCGGCGCCCTGATCGCCTACATGCTCGCCGACCACGAGGTCACCCGCGACGAGCTCTTCGCGGTCGGCGCAACGTTCACCCTCGTCGCCTGGGGGTTCGCCTACGTCTACGTCGTCTGTCAGGCGATCGAGCCCGAGACGTTCACGGCGGCGGTCGACCCGACCGCCGAGCGCACCTGGATGGAGCTCCTGTTCATGAGCTTCACGACCCTCTCGAGCACCGGCCTCGGCGACGTCATCCCGGTCAAGTCGTTCGGCCGCAGCGTCGTGATGATCGAGCAGCTCGTCGGGCTCGCGTTCGTCGCGATGCTCGTCTCCCGCATCGTCGGACTGACGGTGCTGCGCGGCGCCCGGCGCTGACCGCCGGCCGTCAGCGGTTGATCGTCACGAAGAACCCGCCGGCGGTCGAGCCGGAGCCGTCGGGCTCGCGCATGTCGACGAAGAACTCGGTTCCGGAGGGACAGGCGACGTTACCGCCGAGCCCGATCGTCGCCAGCAGGTCCGGGATCGCGTTCCAGTCGGCGATCGCCGATCCGCCGCGCGGCTCGAACGAGAGGTCCCGGAAGCAGTAGTAGCCCGGAACCGAGCCCACGACTACGTTCGCCTGGGAGATCCCCTTCGAGTTCGCAGCGTCGA
>JADFCZ010000111.1 GCA_018263295.1 Conexibacter sp. | reverse complement strand
GTTGCCGGCGCTGCGCGGCTCGACCAGCTCGCGGACCTCCGCCCGCTTCTCCTCGGATGTCTCGCTCATGGCCGGATGCTCCCTCGTTCTCCGGTTACCCCGCGCGGGTGCCGTTACGCGACCGGGTGCGCAGGGCGCGCGCACGCGAGCGGATCTCGTCCAGCTCGTCGTCGTCGATCCGCTCGAGATTTCGGTAGGCCATGAGCATGCGGTGGTTGTCGGCGAGGCGATCGCGGTTGCGATCGAGGAAGTCCCAGTAGAGGGTGGAGTACGGGCAGGCGTCCTCGCCGGTCCGCTGCTTCGGGTCGTAGCGGCACTCGCCGCAGTGGTCCGACATCCGGTCGACGTAGCGGCCGCCGGCGGCATACGGCTTGGTCATCACGCCGCCGCCGTCGGCGTAGGTCGCCATCCCGAGCACGTTGGCGTCCATGACCCACTCGTTGCCGTCGATGAAGGAGTCGCGGAACCAGTCGACGCAGTCCTGCGGCCGGCAGCCGAGCAGCAGCATCAGGTTGCCGAACAGAATCAGCCGTTCGATGTGGTGTGCGTACCCCGTCTCGCGCAGCCCGGCGACGGCATCGGCGACGCAACGCATCTCCGTCTCCCCCGACCAGAGCGACTCGGGGAGGGGGCGGCGCGCCCGCAGTGCGTTGGCGCGCCGGCGCATGCCGCCGCCGAGCCAGTGCATTCCCTGGACGTACTCGCGCCAGCCGATCACCTGGCGGACGAACCCCTCGACCGACTCGATCGGAGCGGCCCCGTCGCGGTATGCCCGCTCGGCGGCCTCGACGCAGTCCATCGGCGCGAGCAGGCCCATGTTCAGCGCCGAGGACAGGTGGGAGTGCCACATGAACCGCTCGCCGTTGAGCATCGCGTCCTGCCACGGCCCGAACTCGGGCAGGCGCTCGTCGACGAAGCGGGCCAGCGCCCGCTGGGCCTGCGCGGCTGTGGCCGGCCACAGCCGCGGGCCGTCCTCGCCGTACGTCTCGAGCCCCATCCGGTCGATGTCGGCCCTGACCCGCTCGTCGACCTCGCCCTCGCGCGGCCGGTACGGCCGCGGCGGCCGCACCCCCGCCGGCGGCGTCCGCCGGTTGTCGGGGTCGAAATTCCAGCTGCCGCCGGCCGGGGCGTCGCCGTCCATCAGCACGCCGAGCCGCCGGCGCTGCCGCCGGTAGAAGCTCTCCATCACGAGCCGCTTGCGGCCCTCGGCCCAGGCGGCGAACTCCTCTGCGCCGGTGAGGAACAGAGTCCCCTCGGCGATGTCGACGCCCGCGATCGCCTCGACGCCGCGGCGAGCCCCCCGCGAGGACGGAGCCAGCACGACGACCTCGCCGGGACGGTGGCGGTTCCGATGGGTCCCGACGCCGGCCGCGAACGAAGGCGCCCGGCGGTAGTCGACCTCGATCCCCCTGTCCTCGAGCTCGGCCGCGAAGCTCCGCATCGCGACCAGGTAGAGGTGGACGCGCTGGCGATGATGCGGCCGGCTCCGCAGCCGCGCCTCCGACTCGATCAGCAGGACCCGGTCGGCGCCGTCGAGCGCCGGGTTCTCGTGCGAGAGCTGATCGCCGAGGACCCATGCCGTTCGCCCGCCCATCGGCAAAGCCTAGGGCGCGCCGGATTCAGCTACTGCGGCGGGCTCGCAGCAGGAAGTCGACCTGGTTCTGCTTGCGCATGATCAGGTGCTCGAGCGTGTGCTCCAGCGCCTCCGACCGTCCCTCGCGACCGGTGGGCTCGATCGCCGCCTGGAGGGTGTCCACGGCCTCCTCCTCGGTTTCGATCAGCCATGCGACCGCATCGCTCGGATCGCCCGTCCAGCTCAGCTCCGCGACCTCCGTAGTCGGCGACCCCTCGAGGGCGACGATCTTCTCCACCAGCAGGCGGGCGTCGGCGAGCTCGGCCTGGCCGTACTCCCAGAGCCGATCGCCCAGGGACTGGAACTCGAATCCGAACAGGCTGCCCGAGGTCAGCGAGTACTGCAGGGCCGACCGGTACTGGAGCCTGAGTGCCGCGTTCAGCCTCTCGACGGCGGCATCGACGTCGAGCGTCTCTTCCTCTTCGCTCATCCGGACGCGCTACCCGTGGAGCCCGCACCGAAACGTGGACCGGTCGGCCCGGATACGATCGCGGCCATGCCCAGAGCCGCCGGACCCGGCCGGATCGCCTGGCCGACGACGCCGCCGACGGCGGACGACCGGGCGGCGTATCGCGACGCCGTTCCGCGGCCGTTCTGGCTCGACCGGCGGCCGGAACCGCGCTCCTATCCGGCGCTCACCGGCGGCACCGTCGCCGGCCTCTGCATCGTCGGGGGCGGCTTCACCGGGCTCTGGGCCGCGATCCGGGCGAAGTTGCGGGCGCCGGAGCGCAGCGTCGTCCTGCTCGAGGGCGAGACGATCGGCAGCGGTGCGACCGGCCGCAATGGCGGGTTCTTGTCGTCGTCGATCACCCACGGCATCGCCAACGGCCTCGCCCGCTTCCCCGCCGAGGTCGAGGCGCTGGAACGCCTCGGGCTCGAGAACTTCGACGGGCTCCGGGCCGACCTCGGCCGCTTCGGGATCGACTGCGACTTCGAGGCCAACGGCGAGTTCGCGGTCGCCGTCGAGCCGCACCAGACCGAGGGGCTGGCCGCCGAAGCCGAGCTGCTCGCCCGCTACGGCCACGACGTCGAGCTGCTCGACCGCGAGCAGGTCCGGGCGGAGGTGGGCTCGCCGACCTACCTCGGCGCCGTCTGGGATCGGACCGGCTCGGCGGTCGTCGATCCCGCCAAGCTCGCCGACGGGCTCGCCGCCGCCGCGGCGGAGCTCGGCGTCGAGATCCACGAACGCACGCGGGCCACCGCCCTCGAGGAGGGCGGGGCGGGCGGGCCGATCCGGGTCGCGACCGCCGGCGGGGGCGAGGTCCGGGCCGGGCGCGTCCTCCTCGCCACCAACGCGTTTCCGCCGCTGCGGCGGAGCCTCGGCCGCTACATCGTCCCGGTCTACGACTACGTGCTGGTCACCGAGCCGATCCCGGACGCGAAGCTGGCCGAGATCGGCTGGCGCAACCGGCAGGGGATCAGCGACCTCGGCAATCAGTTCCACTACTACCGGCTGACCGACGACAACCGGGTCCTCTGGGGCGGCTTCGAGGCCGTCTACCGGTTCGGCGGCCCGGTCGATCCGCGACTCGACGAGGACGAGGACACCTTCGCGGCCCTGTCGCGGCACTTCTTCGCGACCTTCCCGCAGCTCCGCGGCCTCCGCTTCACCCACAAGTGGGGAGGGGCGATCGACACCTCGAGCCGTTTCTCGGTCTTCTTCGAGCTCAGTCACGGCGGCCGGGTCGCCTTCGCCGGCGGCTACACCGGCCTCGGCGTTGGCGCCTCCCGCTTCGGAGCGGACGTCGCCCTCGACCTGCTCGACGGCCGCCGGACCGAAGCGACGGCGCTGGACTACGTCCGGACCAAGCCGGTCCCGTTCCCGCCCGAGCCGCTGCGCTGGGCCGTCGTCCACTTCACCCGCAACCGCCTCGCGGCCGCCGACAACAACGGCGGCCGCCTCGGACTCTGGCTGCGGACGCTCGACCGCCTCGGGCTCGGCTTCGACAGCTGAGCCGGAGCATGGCCGGTCAGACCCCCGCTACCGGTACTCTCGCCCGATGGGCATCGGCGTCCTCGAGATCCTGATAATCGTCGTGATCATCCTGGTCCTCTTCGGCGGCTACAAGCGGCTGCCGTCGCTCGGACGGTCGGCCGGGACCGGTGTTCGCAAGGGCGGCGAGAAGGCGAAGCAGATCGCGGGCCAGGTCCAGGACAAGGCCGGGTCGGTCGACACGAAGAAGATCGGCGAGTCGGTCGGCAAGGGCCTGCGCGAGGCGCGGGACGTCCGCGACACGGTCAAGGGCATCGCGACCGACGAGCCGGCGCCGGCCGCCGGCCGAGCCCGCCGCGAAGCCGGCGACCGAGCCGGCCGCCAAACCGGCGACCGAGCCCCCCGCGGAGCGCTCGACGGAGAGCTAGGGCCCGCCGGTGTGGGCCCAGCACGAGTTCGCGCTCGAGCCGCGGCCGCGCGGCTTCCATCTCGTCACCCGCGAGGTCGTCTCGAAACTGCCCGAGCTCGGGCGGATCGAAGCCGGCCTGCTCCACCTCCACATCCTCCACACCTCCGCCTCGCTCGCGCTGAACGAGAACGCGAGCGGCGACGTCCGCACCGACCTCGAGTCCTGGTTCAACGACGCCGTTCGCGAGGACGCGCCCTACTGGCGCCACACGTTCGAGGGGCGGGACGACATGCCGGCTCACGTCAAGGCGGTCCTGATCGGCCCGTCGCTGACGCTCCCGGTCGGGGGCGGTGGCCTCCGGCTCGGCACCTGGCAGGGCATCTACCTCTGCGAGCACCGCGATCACGGCGGCAGTCGCCGGATCGTCGCGACGCTCAACGGCGACTGACCGGATGCCCGGCGGCGGGTCAGCCGCCTGACTCGACGAGGTCGCGCAGGCGCTCGAGGGCGCGGTCGTTTCCGCGCTGGATCCAGCGGCGCGTCAGCGGTGCGAGGAGGCGCTCGGCCGCGGGGGTGGCCTGCTGCTCGGTCGTGAACGTCACGATCGTGGCGTCGCCGTCCGGCTCCAGCGTCCAGGTGCTGCGGGCGCGGCGCTTCCCCTTGGCGGCGACCAGCTGCTCGACGAGACGGTGCGGAGGCTCGCGCTCGACGACATCGACATCGGCCCGGTCCTCGGGCCCCGGGACCTTCGCGCGGACGTTGACGTGGTCGGCGCTCGTGTCGCGCCAGTCGATGAGGAAGTGGTCGGTGAACGCCTCGTGCCCCGAGAGATCGGTGATCCGCTCGAACACCAGCGCGGGCTCGGCTGCGATCCGGATCGAGGACTGCATCGGCTTCGGCGCCATGCGCGCTGTATATCGGATCCGTGCAGCGCCGCTTGATTAGGCTAGGCGCGTTCGAACCGGACCGGGAGGAGAACCCATGGCAGACGGCAGCAACTCCGCGGCGATCACCGACGACGACCTCGACGGCCTTCGTGGAGCCCTCGAGGGCGACGCCCTGGTCAGCGGCGATTCCGCCTGGGACGCGGGCAGACAGGCGTGGAACCTGATCGCCGAGCAGGACCCGGCGCTGATCGTCCACGCCGAATCGGCGGCCGACGTCGCCGCGACGATGACCTTCGCCCGCGATCACGATCTTCGCGTCGCCCCCCAAAGCACGGGCCACGGCGCTGCTCCGATGCCCGACCTCGGGGGCGCGATCCTGCTGCGGACCTCGCGGATGGCATCGGTCTCGATCGATCCCGGCGCGCAGGTCGCGACGATCGGCGCCGGCGCCAAGTGGGCAGATGTCCTCGGCCCGGCCGCCGAGCACGGCCTCGCCGCGCTCCACGGTTCGTCGGGCACCGTCGGCGTCGCCGGCTACACGCTCAGCGGCGGGCTCGGATGGCTCGCCCGCTCGCGCGGGTTCGCCTGCAACAGCGTCCGGGGGATGGAGGCCGTGACCGCCGACGGCGAGATCCGGCGGGTCGACGCCGACACGGACCCCGACCTCTTCTGGGCGCTCCGTGGCGGCGGCGGCACCCACGCGGTGGTCACCTCGTTCGACCACGGCCTCGTCGAGATGCGGGAGGCGTTCGCGGGCTCGCTGATGTGGCCGATCGAGCGGGCGCGCGAGATCTCGCAGGCGTGGCGGGAGTGGGTGGCGGGCGCTCCGGACGAGCTCAGCGCGACCCTGAAGCTCGTTCGCTTCCCGCCGTTCCCCCAGGTTCCCGATCCGCTCCGCGGCCGGGCGCTGGTCGCGATCACCTTCGTCTACGCCGGCGATGCCGCGGAGGGGGAGGATCTGCTCGCACCGATCCGCGCGCTCGGAGAGCCGTATCTCGAGCACGTCGACACCGTCCCGGCTCCGGCGCTCGGGAGCCTCGCGGGCGACCCCGAGGACCCGGTGCCCGGCGGCGGCGCCGGCTACCTGCTCGAGACGCTCGACGAGGACGCCATCGACGCCTATGTCGAGATCGCCGGCCCCGACACCGACGTGCCGCTGATCCAACTCGAGCTGCGCCGCCTCGGCGGCGCTCTGGACCGCAGCGACCCCGCCCATGGTGCCCTCGACATCGCCGGTGCCGACTACCTGCTCTACGGCGTCGGCGCGGTGATGAGCCCGGAGGTGGGGGAGGCCATCAAGGCGCTGTTCAGCCGCATCGAGGAGCGAATGGCACCGTGGACAGCCGACCACGCGCTGCTGGCGTTCGCCGAGCAGCGCCCCGACCTCAGCAGCTGTTTTCCGGCCGCGACGGCGGAGCGGCTCGAGCGGCTCAAGTCCGAGCGCGACCCCGACGGCCTGATCCTCGCCAACCACGGCGACGGCTGACCGTCGCGCCGTGGCCGCGGCCGAGCATCCGGTCCTGCGGCTGCTGGGCGAACGGGTCGCGGCCGCGAGCACGCCCGGCAGGCGCGCCGACGGCGCCAGGCTCGCGCTTGCGATCGAGGGCGGCGGGATGCGCGGCGCAATCACCGGCGGCATGGCGCTGGCGATCGACGAGCTCGGGATAGCCGAGGCGTTCGACGACGTCTACGGCGCGTCGGCCGGCGCGCTCAACGCTGCCTGGCTGCTCAGCGGCGCGGCGGGCACCGGCATCCGGACCTGGTCGGACCCCGAGCTGCGAACGGCCTCGATGGGGCCCGGAAACCTGCTGCGGCGCCGGCCGATCGTCGACAGCTCCTACCTGACCGAGGTCGTCTACGAAGAGCTCGCCCCGATGCCGTTCGAGCGAATCCTCGCGAGCGAGGTCGGCTTCCACCCGCTCGCAACGGACGCGGCGAGCGGTGAGGCGGTCGACCTCGCACCGCTGATCGCCGACCGCGGGACGCTGAAGCTGGCGTTGCGCGCGACGATGGCGCTGCCGCTGCTCTCCGGTCGTCCGATCGAGCTGGGCGGGCGGCGCTTCTTCGACGCGGGGCTCGCCGAGTCGATTCCGTTCCGGACGGCGATCGCGCAGGGGGTCACGCACATGCTCGTCCTGCGCTCGCGACGACTCGGCGAACAGGAATCCGCCGACAGCGGCCGCTCGGTCCGGCTGGTCGCCCGCTACCTGTCGCGGCACAGCATCCACGTCGCCGAAGCCTTCCTCGGCCGCGCCGACCGCCTGATCCGCGACGACGAAGACCTATCGCGCTGGGAGGCCGATCCCGCCGCCTCGCCCGCCGTGGTTTCGCTCCGTCCGCCGGCGGGCACGCCGGACATATCCCGCCTCGAGAGGAGCCACGACGTCGTTCTCGCCGGGCTCGAGGCCGGGCGCCGCGAGGCATCCGCCGTGCTCGGGGCCGTCCTACCGTGAGGCGTTCAGCCCGGCCGCTTCGGCAGGGCGCGGGCCCGCCGGCCGAATCCCCGCCACGGGTCGCCCGCCTCGTCGATCCGCTCCCCGCAGTTGGCGATCGTCCAGCGGTCGGGCTTCAGCCCGCGGTCGGATAGCTCGTCCCAGGCGATCGGCATCGCCACCGGCGCCTGCGGGCGCGCCCTGACCCCGAACGGGGCGACGGCGTGCTGGGCGTAGTTGATCCGGTTGACGTCGACGTAGATCCGCTTGCCGCGGTCCGCTCGCTTCCACTCGAGCGTGAGGTTCTTCGGGTCGTCGGCGACCATCTCCTCGGCGAGGGCGCGGGTCCAGGCGTGGACGGTTCCGAAGTCGGGTCCGCGCCGGAGGGGGCAGACGACGTGGACGCCGCGGGACCCGGTCACCATCGCGTGCGGGGCGAGCCCGGCGTCGCGCAGGCGGTCCCCGCATGCGCGCGCCGCCGCGCGCACGGCCGCGAACCCGGCGCCGGGTGAGGGGTCGAAATCGACGATCAGCCGGTCCGGGTCGCGGGGCCGGTCCGCTCGCGAGAGCCAGGCGTGCGGGGTGATCATGTTCTGGCCGGCGAGGTAGACGAGGGTCGCGGCGTCGGATGCGACGACCTGGACGAGCGTGCCGCCGCGCTTGGCCACCTGCACGCGCCCGATCCAGTCGGGGAAGTGGCGCGGAACCGATTTCATGTAGAAGCCGTCGGCCTCGATCCCGCCGGGAAACACCTGGAAGGTGAGCGGCCGGTCGCGGAGGTACGGCTTCATCAGCGGGCCGACGCGCTCGTAGTGGCGGGCGACGTCCAGCTTCGTCAGGCCGGCCGCGGGGAACATGACCTTGTCCGGATGGCTGATCGCCACGGAGCGGCGGCCGGCGCGGATCGTCGCGCTCATCGCTCGCGGACCACCTCGGAAGGGGATTTGTCGTCCCTGAGCCCGAGGAAGCGCGGATGGCGGAGGCGGGCGTGGCGGGTCCATTCGGTGAACCCGATCTGGGCGACGAGCTCGGGCTCGACCCAGTGTGCTCCCTTGACGTCGACCGAGCGCGGCTCGGCGAACGGGCTGTCCGGCGTCGCCAGATGCTCGAGCCGCCGTCCGAGCGAGGCGAGGGTCGCGTCGTCGAACCCGGTGCCGACGCGGCCGGCGTAGAGCAGCTCTTTGCCGTCGTAGTAGCCGAGGAGGAGGGCGCCGAAGCCGGTCCGCGTGCCCTGGGGGTCGGTATAGCCGCCGACCACGAACTCCTGGCCCTGGTCGCACTTGAACTTGAGCCAGTCGCGCGAGCGCCGCTCGGTGTAGGTGGACGCCGCGCGCTTTGCGATCAGGCCCTCCCAGCCGCGGCGGCAGGCCTCCTCGTAGAGCTCCTCGCCGATCTCGTTGCGGTAGGGGGTGAGGCGGATCGGATCCTCGAAGCCGATGCAGTCGCGGAGCAGGCGCTTGCGGCTCCGCAGCGGGACCCGGCGGACGTCGAAGCCGTCGATCCAGAGGACGTCGAAGACGTAGAGGAACACCGGGACGTCGCGCTGCTTGCGCTGGGCCAGCAGCGAGAAGCTCGTCTGGGCGCCGTCGAAGGCGACGACCTCGCCATCGATCGCGAACCGCTTGCAGCGATTGCCGGCCAGCGCCTCGGCGATCTCCGGGTAGCGGTCGTTGAGCGGCAGGTCGTTGCGGGAGAGCAGCCGCACGCTCGACCCGTCGCGGATCGCGACGCAGCGGATGCCGTCGAGCTTGCGCTCGAAGATCCAGCTCGGATCGCTGAAGCGGCGATCGGTGAGCACGGCCTTCATCGGCGCCGCGTGAGTCGGTGGAGGCGTCTTGACCAGCCGGTCGCGATCGGCCGCGTCGAGGTCGGCCAGGGCCGCGTTCACGAGTTCGCTCCGGGTGGCCGATCACTCATCTGCGACAGTCTCGCAACCGATGTCGATCGTGGACGAGATAGTCGCCGCGCACGGCGGCGTCGACGCCTGGCGGGCGACCGAGCGGGTCCGCGTCCGCGGCCGCGCCGGCGGCCTGCTCCTGCGGACCCGGGTGCCCGGCGCCGGTCTCGGCGACATCCGCATCGAGGCGAGGATCGGCGAGCCGTTCGCGGCGGCCGCGTCGTTCCCGGCGCCCGGCAGCCGCGCCGTCTTCGACCACGGCATCGTCCGGATCGAGTCCGACGGGGGCGAGGTCCTGCGGCAGCGCGAGGATCCCCGGCCGCAGTTCTTCGGCCGCCCCGGCATCCGCCGCAACCTCCGCTGGGACGAGCTGGATTTCGCGTACTTCGCCGGCTACGCGTGGTGGAACTACCTGAACCATCCGTTGCTGTTGCTCCGCGACGACGTCGGCGTCGGCGAGGGCGTGCCGCTCCGCACCGGCGGCGAGCGCTGGCGCAGGCTCGACGTCACATTCCCCGCCGGGCTCGACACCCACAGCCCCCGGCAGAGCTTCTTCTACGACGAACGGCTACGGCTTCGCCGCCACGACTACGTCGCCGAGGTCGTCGGTCGCTGGGCGCACGCGGCCCACTTCTGCGACGAGCATTGCGAGGAGGGCGGCCTCCTCTTCCCGACGAGGCGCCGCGTCGTCCCGATCGGCCCGCGCGAGCGGCCGCTGCCGGGACCGACGCTGGTCGCTCTCGACCTGCTCGAGATCGACGTCGTCCCCCGGGTGCGCTCAGCGCCCGCCGCCGCCGATCACGCCGAAGATGAGCAGTAGGAGGACGGTCAGGGCGACCGATACGAGGATCGAGCCCAGGCATCCGAGTCGGTTCGAGAAGAACAGGAACATCGACCCGGTCTACCCACCGGACGCCTCCCGACACGGACGGTCTGCGAACTCCGCCGGCTTACCGGGTGCCGGCGGGGACAGGGCGCCTAGAACAGGCGCTGCGGGCTCGGTGCAGGGACCGCGGGTCGTGTCGGTCCGGTCTCGCCCGGCCGGTCGACGGTGGCCGGGCGTCGCGGCCGGGCGCGGCCCCCGCGGTTGACGAGCGCCCCGAGCCGGCGCCGCTCGCCGGCTTCCATGGTGCCGCCGCTCGCATAGAGATCCTCGTATCGCCGCAGCAGATCGGGCCGGTACTGGCGCAGCCAGTCGAAGAAGATCGCCCGCACCTCGCCGCGGAGGTGGAGGGCGACGCCGCCGACGCTCGTCGCTCCGGCCTCGCCGCAGAGCTCGAGGATCTCGTTCACCTGCTGCGGCGAGTCGTTGATTCCCGGCATCAGCGGCGCGATCAGGACACCCGTCTGGATGCCCGCTTCCCGTAACGCCGCGACCGCCTCGATCCGCTTCCGCGGGTTCGGGGTCGCGGGCTCGGTCGCCCGCCATGCCCTCTCGTCGAGCGTCGGTATCGACAGGCTCGCCGCGAACTCCGTCCGCTCGTTCAGCTGCCGGAAGAGATCGAGGTCGCGCAGCAGCAGCGGCGACTTCGTCAGCACCGAACACGGGTTGCGGGCCTCGAGCAGCTCCTCCCAGACGCTGCGGGTGATCCGGTAGCGCCCCTCCACCCATTGATAGGGGTCGGTGTTCGTCCCGAGCGCGATCAGCTCGCCCTTCCAGGACGGCCGCCGCAGCTCGGCCCGCAGCACCTCGGGCAGGTTCACCTTGACCACGATCTCGCGCTCGAAGTCCTCGCGCGCGTTCATGTCGAGGTAGGAGTGGGTGGGCCGAGCGAAGCAGTTGTGGCTGATCACGCCGTCGGCGATGAAGTCGCCGGTGCCCGTCGTGATGTCGAACATCTCGATCTCGCGGCCGAGCGGCTCGATCTCAACGACTCGGAGCGGTCCCCTCGCCGCTGAGTCCACCCCGACAAGACCCGATGCCTCGGCACCCGGCCCGACCATCCTGCTCCCGGCTTTCAGGAACCGTCCCTGCGCTTCGCCGGTCACGTGCTTCCAGCCGCGATCGGTCAGGAACCGGTGATCGCCGCTCGCCACGAGTTCCGTGCCGTTCTCCAGGCGGACGGCGTAGGCGGGCTTCTTCGTCTCCCAGTGGTCGAGTACCTGGGTCTTCAGGTAGCGGCGGTAGCGGCCGCTCACACGGGTTCCGTAGATCTCGTCGCCGGTGCGGACGTCGGCGATCGGCGTCGTCCGGCCGTCGGCGCGGAGGACCCGGGTGTCGCCGGAAAGGCAGTAGGAGCACGCATGGGTGCAGCCCCTGTACGGGTTGATCGTGTGCCGGAAGTCGACGTAGCTCATCGGGCCGACGTCGTTGATGGCCGAACGGGCATGGATCTCGTGGAAGCGGATGCCGACCGCCTCGGGCGCGTCGAAGGTCCGGGTGACCGGCTCGGGGTCGATGCCGGGGAGCCGTGAGGCCGCTTCGGCGTCCTGTCGGAGGTTGTCCCAACGCACGAACGTATGTTCGCAAAGCGACCGGTCGGAACGCTGAAATCGGAGCAGGGCGGGGGCGGACCGTCGGTTTACGAATCCGTTCCGGGGGCAAGCCGAGGAGAGCCCGTCGTCAGGCGGGTGTCGGCGCGAGCGCCGGCTCAACGATCTTCAGGAGGACGCCTTGAATCAAGGTGCAAGCAGAGAGACCACGAGCGGCGGCATCACGGGCCGCTTCGTCGGACGCGTCAAGGAAGCGCTCGGCGACATCAAGGGCGACGACCAACTGGCGCGCGAGGGCCGGCTGCAGTCCGAGAAGTCCAAAGCTTCGGCCGAGGCCACGAAGGCGGCGGCCGATGCGGACCTCGCCCGCCGGGAGGCGGAGCTGAAGGAGGAGCGCACCCAGGTCGAGCAGGAGAACGCCGAGCTTCAGGCCGACGTGACCGAGCGTGATCGCGCGGAAGCAGCCGATCGCCAGCGGGTGGCGGAAGAGGCGAAGGCCGAGCGGCAGAGCGCCGAGGAGATCGCCGAGGCCGAGCGCGAGCGCGAGCACAAGGTCGCCGTCGCCGAGCAGGAGGAGCGACAGGCTGACGCGGTCGAGCGCGAGGGCGAGGCGCGAGCCGAGCTGCTCGAGCGCGAAGCCGAGGCCGAGGAACGGGCGGAGGAGAACCGATGAGCATCATCACGGCGATACCGAAGGCGGCCATCGGTGCCGGCGTCAAGGTGGTCCGGCTTCCGATCGACCTGGCCTCGAAGCTGGGCGGCGACGGACGGGCCGAGGCCCTGCGCGAGGCCGCCGACAGCCGCGCCGATCAGGCGGAGACCGCGGCCGACCGGCGCCGGGAGGCCGCCGACGAGCGGCGCAGGCGAGCCGAGAGGCAGGCCGAGAAGGCACGCGAAGATGCTCAGAAGGAGCGCCAGGCGAGCAAGCAGCGCGCCAAGCAGGTTGCCGACGACCGCAAGCGCACCGCCGAGCGCGACGCGGAGCGCCGCAAGGAGAAGGCCGCCGAGAAGGCAGAGCGCGATCGCGCCGAGGCCGTCGAGGCGAAGCTCGAGGCGAACGAGAAGGAGCAGGAGGCGCTGGACGCGGAGAAGCGCGCCAGGACCCTCGACTCCGAGGCGGCCGCCACCAAGGCAGCTCGCAAGGCCTGATCGGGCCGCCCGAGGGAGACGACGACCAGCCGGGCCGAGGACCGCCATCGTGGCGGTCCTCGGCCCGGCCTCGTCGTTCAGGGACGGGGGGTGCCCCGGACGAGTTCCTTGATGCGCCCGCGCAACGGATCGGCGGCGGTCAGCGGCGGGGTCGGCTCGCCGGCGCCATCGGCGATTCCCTCGAGCAGCTCGGCGAACGTGTCGCGTGCGTCGTGCCGTGGCTCCCAGCCGAGCTCCTCGTGGGCCCGCCGCGTCGAGAGCATGGGAATCGAGGTGCCCATGTCGACCCAGCCCGCAGGCGTCGGCTGCAGGCGCAAGAGCCAGCTCGCGTCGGCGGCGGCCCTGACGAGCGGATAGGGCAGTTCGAGCAGGCGCGCTCCCGCCAGGCCGGCCGCCGTCCTTCCGTCCAGGATCGGAGTCGCGGCGACGTTGAACGGCCCGCCGGCCTCGCCGAGCGCGGCCAGCCGGTAGGCCTCCGCGACGTCGTCGGAATGGACCGTCTGCAGGCGTAGCCCGCGAATCCACGGCAGGACCGGGAGCATCCCGGGTTTGAGGAGCTTCCTCGGCAGCAGCGGTCCCGCGAACAGCCGGCGGATCTCGCTGCCGGCCTGGCGCTTGAAGATCAGCGACGGCCGCAGGCGGACGACCCGGAGCCCCGGATTCGCGACCTCGGTCTCGTCGAGCAGGCGCTCGCACTCGGCCTTGTCAACCGAGTAGAAGCTGGACGAGACGCCGCCGGTAGGCCACGACTCGTCGACGGGGGTCTCGTCGAGGCCGGCGGGACTGTAGGCGCCGACCGAGGAGGCGTGGACGAGAGCGGGGACACCGGCCTCGGCGGCGGCGGCGAACACGCGCCGCGAGCCCTCGACGTTGACGCTCCTGGTCCGCCTGCGATCTCGCGATGGCTGGATCGCCCAGGCGAGGTGGATCACCACATCGGCTCCGCGGAAGTGCTTCGCGAGGTCGTCGGCCGTCACGTCGGCCGAAGCCCACGACGTCTTCGCCGGAGCCGGACCGTCGGGAAGGCGCCGCGCGATTCCCAGGATCGACTCGACGCGGTCGTCGCCGCCGAGGGCGGCCAGAACGCTCGTTCCGACGTTGCCCGTTGCTCCGGTTACGACGATCCTCACGGGGCCGTCGTGCCCAACGCCTGGACGCTGAAACGACGGTTGACGCCACCGGGCCGGGGTAGCCCAGGGCCATGCCGGACTCTTCGATGAACACCTATGTGAACGACCACCTGGGCGGCGCCGCGCTCGGGAGCGAGCTCGCGGCTCGGATCCGGGACCGCAACGAGGGAACGCCGCTCGGCGAGCTGATGACCCGTCTGGCAGCCGAGGTCGAGGCCGACCGCCGCGACCTCGAAGCGCTGGCCGACGCGCTCGACGTATCGCGTAACCCGGTCAAGCAGGCCGGCGGCTGGGCCGCCGAGAAGTGGAGCCGGATCAAGTTCAGCGGCGCCGGATCGGGCGACGCCGGGCACGGCAACTTCATGGCGATCGAGACGCTGACCCTCGGAGTGGCGGGCAAGCGCTGCCTGTGGCGCGCCCTCGACCTGGTCGGCGACCGCTACGAGGCGATCGACCGCGGAGAGATGGCCCGCCTGATCGAGCGCGCGGACGCTCAGCTCGAGGCGCTCGAGGCAGCCCGGCTCGAGGTGGCCGCCGCGATCTTCGACGGCGCCGCCGGCTGACCCGGCGCCCTGGTTCCGAGCCGGCCTCCGGGGTAGGCCGGACCCGAACCCGAGCGAAGGAGGATCCGTGAAGGCATTGACATGGCAGGGGAACGAGGACGTCCGCGTCGAGGACGTTCCCGATCCGCGGATCGAGCACCCGACCGATGCGGTCATCCGCGTCACATCGACCGGGCTCTGCGGATCCGACCTCCATCTCTACGCCGTCCTCGGCCCGTATCTCGACGCCGGCGATGTGCTCGGCCACGAGCCGATGGGCATCGTCGAAGAGGTCGGCTCGGAGGTGACGAACATCGCCCCGGGTGATCGCGTCGTGATCCCCTTCAACATTTCTTGCGGACATTGCTGGATGTGCGATCAGCAGCTCTTCGCCCAGTGCGAGACGACGCAGAACCGCGATACCGGCACCGGCGCGTCGCTGTTCGGATACACGAAGCTCTACGGCCAGGTGCCGGGCGCGCAGGCGGAGTTCCTGCGCGTCCCGCAGGCCCATTTCGGACCGATCAAGGTTCCGGAGGGCCCGGTCGACGACCGGTTCCTGTTCCTCTCGGACGTGCTGCCGACCGCTTGGCAGGCGGTCGAGTACGCAGCGATCCCGGACGGCGGCTCGGTGGCGATCTTCGGCCTCGGCCCGATCGGCCAGATGTCGGCCCGCATCGCTGCCCACAGAGGACACCGCGTGATCGGCCTCGACCTCGAGTCCGACCGGCTCGAGATGGCGAAGAAGCTCGGCATCGAGGTCGTCGACGTCTCCGGCGAGACCGGCGACACGACGGCGACCGCCGAGCGGATCCGCGAGATGACCGACGGCCGCGGCACCGACTCGGCGATCGACGCGGTGGGGATGGAGGCGCACGGCGCCCCGATGGTCGAGCTGGCGCAGAAGGCGGCCGGGCTCCTGCCCGACGCGATCGCGAAGCCGATGATCGAGCACGCGGCCGTCGATCGCCTCAGCGCGCTCTACGGCTGCTTCGACGTCGTTCGACGCGGCGGGACCGTCTCGATCAGCGGCGTCTACGGCGGCGCCCTCGACCCGATCCCGATGATGCAGATCTTCGACAAGGGGCTGCAGATCCGGATGGGCCAGGCCCATGTCAAGCGCTGGATCGACGAGATCATGCCGCTCGTGACCGACGATTCCGACCCGCTGGGAACCGAGCAGTTCGCGACCCACCGCCTGCCGCTGGCCGAGGCCCCCGACGCCTACGAGCGGTTCCAGAACAAGCAGGACGGCGTCTTCAAGGTGGTCTTCGAGCCGTAGGCGTCAGCGGCCGAGGAAGGCCGTGATCAGGCCCGCCGCGCGGGTCGGCTCCTGCGCCATGAAGGCGTGACCGCACCCGGGGAAGCGCGCCAGCCAGGAATCGGGCAGGGCGGTCGCGAGCAGGAGCGAGTTGGCGGCGGGGATGACGACGTCCTCGGTGCCGGTCGCGACGAGCGCCGGGGCTCGGATCGCGGCCAGCCGTTCGGCCGCGGGGCCGCGCTGCCACGCGATCATGGCCGCCTCCTGTGCCGAGAGGGCGTCGGGATCGAGCTGCGCTCGCGCGGCCGCGACGACATCGCCGAACTCGGCGTAGATCCGCTCGGCCACGTCCGCCGGGAACAGCAGGCCCAGGAGCCGCCGGGCCTGCTCGTGGGGCGTGCCGCCGTGATCGGTGAGGTCGCGCCAGGCCGCCGCGGCCGATCGCGGAGCGTCGGGTCCGCCCCCGCTCGTCGACAGCAGCACCAGCCGCCGCACGCGTTCGGGGCTCGTCGCCGCGACCTCCTGGGCGACGAAGCCGCCCATCGACCAGCCGGCGAGGTCGACCTCCCGTAGGTCGAGCTCGTCGAGCAGGGCGACGACGTCGGCGGCCATCGTCTCGACGGTGAGTCCGTCGGTCGATCCGGTGGATCCGCCCATGCCGCGGTTGTCGGGGCAGATCACGGTCGATTCCCTCCCGAGTTCGCCGAGGAAGCCGGGATCCCAGTCGGCGGCCGTCGCGGCGTAGCCGTTGACGAGAACGAGCGGAGGACCGTCGCCGGTGCTGCGCCGGGCAAGCGACCCGGGCGCCCCGTCCGCCACACCTCCGGTCATCGCGCTGGCTGCGGTTCCGGCGTCATCGCGCGGCACCCTAACCGGCGATCGCGCCGAGGGTCGCCGGTCACGCGATGAACGAGGCCGGCCGCTCGACCGTCGCGAGCGGCGGCCGCTCCTCGCACGGCGGCATCACGCGATCGATCCCATGTCCGCCGGCCGACGGCAGGATCACCGGTCCCGGGACCCCGCCACGATCGATGCGCCGCTCCGCCGCCGCGAGCACCTGGTAGGCCATCAGGCTGAGGGCTCGCAGCGACTGGTGCCGGTTCTGCCGCGCGCCGAGCTGCGACTGCGCGATCGCACCGGCGCCGGCCCTGCGAGCGACGTCGACGAGCATCGCGATCTCGACCCCGTAGCCGACCGGAACCGAGAGCTGAGCGAACAGGTCGCGGCGAATCGCCGTCTCGCCCGCAAGGGGCTGCGCGAGGCCCGCCAGCTCGGGAAAGTGGAAGTTGATCAACGGCCGCGCGATCAGCTCGGTGACGCGCCCGCCCTCCCCGGGCAGCTCCTCGTCCCCGGCCTTGAACGGACGGTCGAAGGCACCCTTGACGAGGTCGACGGTCGGGTCCGTGACGATCGGGCCGAGGAGGCCGGTCAACATCGAAGCCTGGAAGTCGATCGTGTCGGCGTCGAGGAACGCGAGAACGTCGCCGCTCGCCAGCGAGGCGCCCCGCCACATCGCGTCGCCCTTGCCGAGCGCCGGCCCGAACGCCGCGAGGACCTCGTTCTCGTCGACCGCTTCGGCTCCCATCGCGGCGGCGATCTCCGCCGTCCCGTCGGCCGAGGACGCGTCGACGACGATCAGCTCGTCGTAGAGGCCGGCGTCGCCGAGCGGCCGCAGCCGATCGAGGATGGTTCCGATCGTGCCGGCCACCTCGCGCGCGGGAATCACGACCGAGACGGATACGTTCCGCCGCGCCGCCAGCGCGCCGACTTCGAAGGCCCCTCCGTTCCAGGTGCGCCGCTCGATCCATTCGCCGACCTGCAGATCCCGTGAGAGCCCCCGAAGCGCCCGGCCGTCGGTCCTCGCGGAGGTCGACACCCGTACCGACGCGAGCCGGTGGATTGCGATGTCGCTGCGGCGAAGCCGTGCGGCGAAGGCCTCGTCCTCGAGTGCCGGGCGCGCCTCCATCCCCCCGATCGCGCGGAACGCTCGCGGGGTGACGCCGATCGAGGCGCCGGAGAAGTGCGGGTGCTCGACCGGCCCGTCGCCGACGACGTCCCGCAGCCGCATCGCGTGCTCACGCCGGCGGCGCTCGATCGTTCCCGGCGCGAGGAGCCCGGCCTCGCCCGGTTCGAGCTCGATCTCGCCGCCGATCGCGTCGGCTCCGTCCCGGACGGCCTCGAGCTGGCGGCGGAGCCAGTCCGGGGCGACGCGTGAATCGGCGTCGGTCGTCGCGATCAGGGCGTCGTCGGCGCCGGCCTCCTCGAGCCGGCGACAGGCGATCTCCATGCCCTCGGCGCGGGCGACCCCGGCCCCGGTGCCGCTCGCCGCGATCGCGTGCAGCCTCGGGGCCGAACGCCCGCCCGCGGCCTCCAGCGCCCGGGCCCCGGTCCGGTCCTTGCAGCGGTCGAGGACGAGGAGGATCTCCCAGACGACGTCGTCGACCCCACGCTGCTCGGACAGGGCGGCGATGCAGCCGCCGACCAGCTCCTCCTCGTCGCGGGCCGGGACGACGACGCAGACCCGGAGGCCCGGAGCAGGGGTCGGAAGCGGGTTCGTGCCGGCGCCGATCACGACCGCACCGCGGTCGTCGACGGTCATGTCCGCTCCCAGCGGCCGAGCCGATAGCCCGCCGTCAGCTCGGAGTGGGCGCGGCGAAGCCCCGGCCTCGAGTCGAGGATCGCCTCGACGTCGCAGGATCTGAGCGGAGCCTCGGGATCGGTTCCGCGCCAGTTGACCGCGATCAGCGCTCCGTCGCGGTCGAGCCGGGTCTCGATCGCGTCGAGGGTCACCTCGACGTCGGGGCGGCGCCAGTAGTAGAGGACCTCGGAGCAGACGACGAGATCGAAGGGCCCGTCCGGCAGCGACGCACGGAGGTCGCACTGCTCGACCGTCACGTTGGAAAGGGGAGCGAGCCGCCGCCGTGCGCGTTCGACGGCGAGCGGGCTGAAATCGGCGGCGACCACCCGGTCGCAGCGCTCGGCGAGCATCGCGGTGAAGACGCCGATCGAGCAGCCCATCTCGAGGGAGTTGCGGATCCGCCGCTCCGGCAGCGCCGCCAGCGTGGACCGGTACTTCGCCGCCTCGTACTCGCTCGTCTCATACGACCACGGATCGACCGACCGGGAGTAGATGCCGTCGAAGTGCTCGGCCAGATCCCCGCTCACGCCGCCGCCTCCTGGTCGCCGAGGATGCGCCGGCCGTCGCGCTGGAGCAGCGGGTCGAGGCGATGCTGGAGCGTGAAGAGCTCGAGGTCCCGGCGCGACCGGTCCAGCGCGCGCCCGGTCGCGAACGGATGCGAGCCGCAGGCGCGGGCCGCCTCGTCCAGGATCCGCCCGACGGCGCCCGCTAGCTCCGCCCGGAGGCGGATCGACACCGCCCGGAGATCCGAGGTCCCGCCGGCGTCCGCCCGGCGAGCAGCCAGATCGAGCCAGGCATCGATCGTTGCCGACGCCGCGGCGATCCTTCCCGCCGCCACTTGAGCGAGCGGGTCCTCCGCCCGGCGCTCCGCGAGATCGGTCAGGGCCGCCGCG
>JADFCZ010000110.1 GCA_018263295.1 Conexibacter sp. | reverse complement strand
GGCGTCCGCAAGGCGACCTTCAGGGACGCCGACGGAAACGAGATCGGGTTCGGAGGCGGTCCGCCCTAGGCGGCGACGGTCTCGCGCTTCTCGGTGGGCTCGTCGCCCACGCCGAGCCAGCGGGACCCGTATTCGCGCATGTCGTCGATCAACGGCGAGAGGGCCCTCCCCTTCTCGGTCAGCGCGTACTCGACCCGCGGCGGGACCTCGGGGTAGGTGTGACGCTCGACCACCCCGCATTCCTCGAGCGCGCGGAGGCGCAGCGAGAGCGTCCGCGGGCTGATCCCGTCGAGGGACCGCTCGAGCTCGCAGAAACGGCGATTGCCGGTGGAGAGGTCACGGATGACCAGCAACGTCCACTTGCCCGAGATGATCTCGGCACAAGCGCAAACGGGACAATCTGTGTCGGTGCTGGCCATGTGCTCCGGGCGCCGCGGCGGTCGTTCCGCCGACGCGCTTCCACCCGGAGAATAGCAATACTTCAGGAAGTGAAGTAGGGGCCTACCGGGGCGGTGGGGCCGACGCCGCCTGCTGGGGCTGAGGCTGCGGCGGACCGGGCACCTGCCCGGGCTGGTCGGGGACCAGGGCCGCCGGCTCGGGCTCGGGCTCGGGCTCGGGCACCGGCTCGGGGCGGGGCCCGCCGCCGAGCTGGGAGATGTCGCTGGCGCGCTGGCCCGAGGATGCCAGCATCAGCTTGAAGTCGTGCGGGCTCGAGGCGTAGTCCATCGCGACCTTCTCGGAGACCCTCCCGGCCTCGACGTGGCCGAGCAGCGACTGGTCGAAGGTCTGCATGCCGTAGTAGTCGCCCTCGGCGATCACCTGGCTGATCTTGCCGGTCTCCTCGGGGTTGAGGATCAGGTCCTCGACCCGGCCGGTGACGATCATCACCTCGCTGGCGGCGACGCGTCCCTTGCCGTCGACGGTCGGGACGAGCCGCTGCGAGACCGCCCCGCGGAGCGTCGAGGCGAGCATCACGCGCGCCTGCTGCTGCAGGTGGGGCGGGAAGAAGTCGATGATCCGGTTGATCGTCTCGGTCGCGTCGAGGGTGTGCAGCGTCGAGAGCACGAGGTGGCCGGTCTCGGCGGCGCTGAGCGCCGTTCGGACCGTCTCCTCGTCGCGCATCTCGCCGATCAGGATCACGTCCGGGTCCTGGCGGAGGACCCGGCGCATCGCCCGGGCGAAGCTCTTGGTGTCCGAGCCGACCTCGCGCTGGTTGATGATCGAGCGCTTGTCGGAGTGGAGGTACTCGATCGGGTCCTCGAGCGTGATGATGTGCTCGGCCCGTCGCTGGTTGATGTGGTCGATCATCGCCGCGAGCGTCGTCGACTTGCCCGAGCCGGTGGTTCCCGTCAGCAGGATGATCCCGCGCCGCTCCTCGGCCAGAGCCCGGATCGCCGGCGGCAGGCCGAGCTCCTCGATCGTCCGCACCTGGTAGGGGATGGCGCGGCAGACGATCGAGATCGACCCGCGCTGGCGGAAGGCGTTGACGCGAAACCGCGAGACGCTCGGGATCGAGTAGGAGAAGTCGGCCTCCCCCTCCTCGTCGAACTCGTTGCGGGCCGGCAGCGCGCCGACCAGCGTCCGCAGCGCCTCCTCGGTCTCGTCGGTGCTGAGCGGCCCGTAGCCCGGAATCGGCCCGAGGGCACCGTGGATCCGGGTCATCGGCGGCGCTCCGACCTTCAGATGGAGGTCGGAGCCCTCGCTCTGGACCACGTATCGCAGCGCATCATCGACCTGAAAGGGCATCGCCCCTCATATCGGCGCATGTCCGAATGCCTTGAACCCCGCAACGAAGGGGCAGGAACCGGGAAGCGGCCTGACGCGGTCGGGAGGTCGCTGATCAAGGAAGAGGTGGGCGACGCGGCCAATTGGCCGCGAGCCCGCCGATGACGCCGAGCCGGCGCCTTCCGGCCCCTCAGGTCCCTGACGCGGTCGGGAGGTCGCTGATCAAGGAAGAGGCGGGCGACGCGGCCAATTGGCCGCGAGCCCGCCGATGACGCCGAGCAGCGGCGTCCCGGCCCGTCAGGAGGGGCGGCGCTTGCGGGCTTTGCGTACCGCGCCGATCGAAGCGCGAGCGGCCTTGGCGATCTCGCCCTCGGTCCGATCGGGATCGCGGGCGATCTCGAAGTCGACGACGGCGGCCGAACGGAGCTTGGCCCGGTCGGCGGTGCTGACGCTCTGTCCGCCGGCCTTCTCGACGGCCTGCTCCATCGCGCGCTCGCGGCGACAGACCAGGCAGTAGTAGAGGCCCTTCTCCTTGACCCAGTTCGGCGGGGTCGCGGCGCCGAGGCCCTCGGTCCAGCGGCTGGTCACCTCGCAACGCGCGCAGGTGAACTCGACGACGTCGCTCTTCGTGGGTCTGGTCTTGGTGGCGGTGCTCATTCTGTTTCTTGCTCCGTTCGTACTCGTGGGACGCCGGGCCATGCAGCGGCCGCGTCCTGGTTCTGAGATCTTCTTTTCCGGCGGCCCCTCGGGGGCCGCGCGCCCGGCTCGTCGCGGCCGGGCGACTTGGACCGCTACGCGACTTCGCGCAGCTTCTGCGCCTCGGCAAGCGTCTGCAGCTTCTTCAGCGACTGGTTCTCGATCTGCCGGATGCGCTCGCGGGTGACGTTGAACGTCCGCCCGACCTCGTCGAGGGTGCGGGGGTGCTCCCCGCCGAGCCCGTAGCGAAGCTCGAGCACGCGGCGCTCGCGGTAGGAGAGGTTCTCCAGCGCCTCGCGCAGCGCCTCCTTGGTCAGCAGGTCCGCGGCCCGGTCGAACGGCGACTCGGCCTTCTCGTCGGCGATGAACTGGCCGAACTCCGACTCCTCCTCGTCGCCGACCGGCTTCTCGAGCGAGACCGGGGCCTGGGCGGAACGCTTGATCGAGTCGACCTCATCCGGCTCGATGCCGGTGACGTCGGCGATCTCCTCCGGCGTCGGCTCACGGCCGAGCTCGGTGACGAGCTTGCGCTCGGCACGACCGATCTTGTTCAGCTTCTCGACGACGTGGACCGGGATCCGGATCGTCCGCGCCTTGTCGGCGAGCGCACGGGCGATCGCCTGGCGGATCCACCAGGTCGCGTAGGTCGAGAACTTGAAGCCCTTGCGGTAGTCGAACTTCTCGGCGGCACGGACCAGGCCGAGCGTCCCCTCCTGGATCAGGTCGAGGAAGGGCAGGCCCTGGTTGCGGTAGTTCTTGGCGATCGAGACGACGAGCCGCAGGTTGGACTCGACCATCTTCTCCTTCGCCGCGAGGTCGCCGCGCTCGATCCGCTTCGCCAGCTCGACCTCCTCGGCCGCGGTCAGCAGGCGGACCTTGCCGATGTCCTTGAGGAACAGCTGCAGCGAGTCCGTCGTCATGTCGGGCTTGAGATCGATCGTCGTCTTCGCCCGCCGCTTGCCGCGCTTGCCGTCGTCGCGCTCCGGCGCCGCCGTCTGCGCGGGGTCGACGTCCTCGACGAGCTCGATGCCCGAGCGCTCGAGGTGGCCGTAGAGCTCCTCGATGTCGCCCTCGTCGACGTCGACCTCCGAGACCGCGGAAGCGATCTCGCCGAAGGTCAGCACTCCGACCTGCTGGCCCTTGCTCAGCAGATTCTTTACCTCTTCAAGTTCCTGAAGCTCAGCTACAAGCATTCCGCGTCCTCTTGCTCCTTCTTTCGTTCCGTTCTCGGGGTCCGTGCTCGAAATGGGCCCGCATGGGTTCATCGGGCGCCGATCGTCTCGGCATGAGCCGCGGCTGCAAGACGTTGAACCCGCCGTCCTTCATCTTCCCGCGTTCGCATGTTCCGCCGGCGTCAGGCGCAACCCCGCGAGATGGCATTGTATGTACTTTACTTTCTGAAGTCAAGCCCGATTCGGTCTTTCAGAGACCGATCCAGGGTCCGCTACACCGCAATTCATACCCGGTTACTCCCCGAATAACGCGTGGGAATGCGGGTAGTTGCGGTCCGGCAGCGCGTGACGCCTGCAAACCCTGTGAAATAGCCACCATGACCGGCAGCGAACGAGACAGCGACGGGCCGGCGGAAGCGCCGCGCAAGCGCGCCGACGCCGATCCTCCGCGCCAGGCGGGAGTGCTCGGCAACCTGCCGAAGAAGCGTCCCGCCGTCCGCAGCCCGCGCCGCGCCGGCCCCGCCGACGGGGCCGCGGAGGGAGCCCCGAAAGCGGCGCCGAAGGCGGGCCCCGAGCCCGATCGGGCGCCGCCGAAGCGGGAGTCGGCACCGGGAGCGGCTGCCGGCCGCGATGCGGCCGAGCCGCCGGAGCACTCCGCCGCCGCCGACCTCGAGGGCCTCGCCCGCGGCGGGATCGCGATCGCGGGGGGCGCAGCGTCGCTGGGGCTGCGGATCGCAGGCCGCGCCGCGGCAGCCCTGCGCGATGCCGTCGAACGCCGTTGAGGCAGCGCACCAACCGATCGCTGACCGCCTTCTGGCGGCGCGCCTACGAGGAGAACATCACGGGAATGGCGGCGATGGTCGCCTACAACCTGATGTTGTCGGTGTTCCCGTTCGCGCTGCTGCTGCTGTTCATCACCGGCAAGCTCCTCCAGAGCCCCGACGTCCAGGCGACGATTCTCGCCGACCTCGGCGAGCTGTTCCCGTCGACCGAGCAGGAGACGTTGCGCTCCACGCTCGATCAGCTCCGCACGAACTCGACCGAGATCGGCATCGTCGCCATCGTCGCCGGGCTCTGGATCGGCGCCTCGTTCTGGGGCGCGATGGACACCGCCTTCTGCCGGATCTACCACGTCGAGTGCCGCGGCTGGCTGGCGCAGAAGCGATTCGCGCTGATCATGCTCGCCGTCGTCGCGTTCTTCCTCGCGGCGAGCGTCGCCGTCCCGGCGCTGGAGAGCCTCCTCGTGTCGGGCATCGAGGACCTGCCGTTCGGGCTGGAGCGAGTCGACTGGCTGCTCAACGTGATGGTCATCGCCGGCGGCCTGCTGATCAGCTTCCTACTCCTCTGCCTGATCTATTGGGCCGTCCCGAAGGGGCATCTGCCGTGGCGCGCGGTCTGGCCCGGCGCCCTGTTCATGGCGATCGCGGGCGGCATCGCCAACTCGATCTTCCCGATCTACCTGGTGAACATCTCGACCGTCGGCGAGTTCGGCCGGATCGTCAGCTTCGTCCTGATCGCGCTGATCTGGTTCTACGCGCTCGCGCTCGGCCTGCTGGCGGGAGCGGTCATCAACGCCCTCCGCTTCGAGCTCCACGACACCGGCACCCTGCGCGGGATGACCGCGGATTTCCCGGCACAGCGATCGGCCGCCGAAGAGGAGCACGACTGGCTCCCCTGAGGCGCGCTCAGAAGAGCTCGTCGACGGCGGTCCGCATCGCCTGATCGAGCGGCGTCGGCTCGACGTCGAAGAGCTCCATCCCGCTCTTATCGGCGACGACGGTCTCAGTCGTCAGCCCCTCGACGAGCGGCCGGGCGACCCCGGCGTCGACCGGCGTCACGAGCCCGATCCAGTGCGAGCTCAGCCCCGGCGAGAGCAGCGGCACTCCGATCCGCGGCCGCGGCCGCTTGCCCTGGGCGCGGGCGCAGAGATCGAGCAGGCCGCCGTAGGTCGTCACCTCGCGCCCGCCGATCTCGATCTCGCGCCCGGTGGAGGCGTCGACGTCGAGCGCCGCCGCGAGATAGGAGACCACGTCGGCGGCGGCGATCGGCTGGGTCCGCGTCGACGTCCAGCTCGGGGTGACCATCGCCGGCAGGCGCCGGACGAGGTAAGCGATCGTCCGAAACGACTCGCTGCCTGAGCCGATCACGATCGAGGCGCGAAAGTAGGTGAGCGGGACCCCGGTCGATCCGAGCAGCTCCGCCGTCTCGTGCCGCGAGCGCAGGTGGGGCGAGCTCGGCTCGCCGAGACCGCCGAGGTAGACGATCCGACCGATACCGGCCGCGGCAGCCGCCTCGGCGAAGTTGCGCGCGCCGCGGCGGTCGCGTTCCTCGAAGTCGGAGTCGCCGCCCCGGCCCATCGAATGGACCAGGTAGTAGGCGACGTCGATCCCGGCGAGGGCGTCGTCGAGGCTGGAGCGATCGAGGACGTCGCCGCGGACGATCTCGCAACGCCGGTCGAGCTTGTGCGCCGCCGAACCGGGGTCACGGGCGAGGCAGCGGACGTCCCGGCCGTCCTCAGCCAGGCGCTCGGCGAGCAGGCCGCCGATATAGCCGGTGGCCCCGGCGATCAGGTGCATGGGTCACCGGCTACCCGTAGAGGCCGCCGGTAACCTCGCGCAGCTTGCTGCCGTCGTGGCGGCCGCTGATCCGGCGCACCGTCCCCGAGCGGGAGCGCATGACGAGTGACTCGGTCGTCGCGTATCCGGCGCCGTGGTAGCGGACCCCCTGCAGCAGATCGCCGTCGGTGACGCCGCTGGCGGCGAAGAACGCGTCGTTGCCGCCGACGAGGTCGTCGACCTCGAGCACCCGGTCGAGGTCGTAGCCGGCGTCGACGGCGGCCTGCCGCTCGTCTTCGTTCCGGGGCCAGAGGCGCCCGAGCATCTGGCCGCCGAGGCACTTGATCGCGGCCGCGGAGATCACGCCCTCCGGCGTTCCGCCGATCCCCCAGAGCAGATCGACGCCGGTGCCGTCCATGACCGCGAGCAGCGCCGCCGAAACGTCGCCGTCGGTGATGAAGCGGATTCGACTGCCCGCCTCGCGGATCTGGCGCACGCCCTCGGCGTGGCGCTCGCGGTCGAGGATGACGGTCGTGATCTCGGTCGGGCTGACGCCGCGGCGCTCGGCGACGCGCTTGACGACGGTGCCGATCGGTTCCTCGAGGCTCAGGCAGTCGGCGATCTCGGGACCGCCGGCGAGCTTCTCCATGTAGACGCAGGGGCCCGGGTCGAACATCGACCCGCGCTCGGCGAGCGCGATCACCGCGAGCGAGCCCGGGCGGCCCTGGGCGCAGAGCCTGGTTCCCTCGAGCGGGTCGACTGCGATGTCGACGCGCGGCGGGCTGCCGTCCCCGATCTCCTCGCCGTTGTAGAGCATCGGCGCCTCGTCCTTCTCGCCCTCGCCGATGACGACGATGCCGTCCATCGGCACGGTGTTGATCAGTAGCCGCATCGCGTCGACGGCGGCGCCGTCGGCAGCCTCCTTGTCGCCCCTCCCGACCCAGCGGGCGGCGGCCAGCACCGCGGCCTCGGTGACCCGGACGAGCTCCAGGGCGAGGTTGCGGTCCGGCGTCGAGCCGGGGCGGTTGTCCTGGGAGATCACACCCATTTCGTCGTCAGCCTCCCTAGACGGTTCCGGGCGCCTTGCGGGGCGCGTCCTTGTTCACTTCCATCGCCCGGCCGATCCCCGCGATCGCGATCCCGAGGGAGGCGAAGAGGGCGACGTAGTAGCCGATCGCCTTCGTGATGCCGATCTCCTGGTTGCCGGACCCGGCAGGGTCGATGATCCCGTTGTAGGCGATCAGCACGAAGGCGGTGAACCCGACGACCATGGTCATCTCTCCGGGCGGCCACGAGAGCTTGTTCCCGCGGACGACGATCCAGGCGAGGATCCAGGGCGCGGCCGCAGCCGCAAGCAGGAGCCAGCGGAGGATCGGGAACGTCTCGAAGCCGGTGCAGCTGAACTCGCCGTCGCCGCAGAGGAAGCCGTCGCCGCCGGGGGCGCGCGAGGGGCCCTCGGCGAGGTCGAACCAGGGCAGGAACAGGACTGCGACCACGAGCAGCGCCGAGGCCGCCAGACCGAGCCATTCCGAGCGCGAGAGCTTCGAGAAGTCCATCCGCAGGCGAGCCTATCCGAACTCGCGAGGCCGACGGCACGGGGAGGCGGCGGGCCCGGCTTCTCCGGTCCCGCCGCCGTCGCGCCGTTCAGCTACTCGGTGTAGCCCGCCTCCTGCAGGTACGCCGCCGCGACGTCCTCGGGCTTCTCCTTGTCGACGTCGACCCGGGCGTTGAGCTCCTGCATGACCTCGAGCGACAGGCCCTCCTGGACCTGCTCGATCGTGGCCTGGTAATCGGGCCCGGCCTCTTCGGCGACCTGCTGGTCGGAGATGTAGATCACGTTGCCGGCGGGCAGGACGCCCTTGTCGTCCTCGAGCAGCGTGTACTTGTCGCTGTCGACGAAGAGCTGCGCGTCGCTCGTGAACAGGATCGACAGGTCGGCGTCGCCCTTGTCGAGGACCTCGTAGCGGAGGCCGATGTCGACCGGGGTGAACTTCCCGAACTCGAGGCCGTAGTACTCCTCGAGGCCGGCGAGGCAGTCGATCCGCTGACGGCACTCCGGCGAGCCGGCGAGCGTCAGGTCCTGCGACTGGCCCTCGAGGTCGGAGATGGTCGTGGCTCCGAGCTCGTCCGCCGTCGACTGCAGCAGGCCGACGGCGTTGGCGTCGGCGAACGGCGTCGGCGCGAACGCGACCAGGCCGAGGTCGCCGAACTGCGACTGGGTCTGATCGACGGCCTCCTGCGCGTCCGCGGGCACGTCCTCCGGCGGCGTGTCGAAGAAGGAGGTCAGGGCGGTCGAGGTGTACTCGGGGTAGCCGCTGATCTCACCGTTCTCGAGCGCCTTCAGGGCGACCTGCTCGGAACCCAGGTTGAGGTCGGTGGAGACGTCGTAGCCGGCCGCCTCGAGCGCCTGCGAGTAGATCTCGCCGAGGATGAACTGCTCGGTGAAGTTCTTCGAGCCGATCGTGAGCTGCACCCCGTTGTTGTCGGGGTTGTCCTGAATCAGGTTGTCGCTGCTCGCGGCGGTCGAGTCCGCTTCGGTCGACGTGCCGTCGTCGGATCCGCACGCGGCGAGCGCCACCGCCGCAACGAGCAGGCTGAGCACTGCGAGGACTCCGCGGAGGCGGGTCTTGCTTGACATTGGTCTGGGTTCCTCCCCTGTTGTTTGGCCGCGGCCCCTCCGCGGCTTGACGACGATCCTATGCACTTGCCCGGGCGGCGGCGCGCTGAAGCACGAGCCCTCGAGGGGTGAGCGTCCGCTGCACGGCGGCGAGGATCAGCTCGAAGGTGAGGGCCAGCAGGGCGACGACGATGGCGCCGGCGATGACGCCCTCGGTCCCGTAGGTCGCCTGGCCGAGGATCAGGTCGCCGAGCGTGTTGACGCCGGCGATCGAGCCGATCGTGGAGGTGGCGATGATGTTGACCGAGGCGGTCCGGACCCCGCCCATGATCGTCGGGATCGCCAGCGGCAGCTCGACCCTGCGGATGATCTCGAGCTCGGTCATCCCCATCCCCCGGGCCGCGTCGACCGCGCCGCGGTCGACCTGGCGCATGCCGACGAAGGCGTTGGTGAGGATCGGCGGGATCCCGAGGACGGTGACCGCGATCGTGACGTTGAGGACCCCGGTGCCGATGAACGCGACCATCAGCGCGATCAGCGCGAGCTCGGGGATGGCGCGGCCGGCGTTCCCGATCGCGACGGCGGCGAACTCGCCGACCCCGCGGTGGCCGAGCCAGAGCCCGATCGGGAGCGCGATCGCGATCGCCAGCAGCAACGCGAGGATGCTGACCGCCATCTGGGTCGCGAGCAGGTCCCAGATCTGCGCGAGGCCGCCGATCGGCTCGCCCGCCTGGACCGACTCGCGCTGGCTGAAGATGAAGTCGAACGCCCCGCCGAACGAGCCGAGGAACGCCGGGATCGCGAGGCCGGCGCTCACAGCGCCCTTGCCTTTCGCCACGGGGCCGCGTAGCGCTGGACGAGGACG
>JADFCZ010000109.1 GCA_018263295.1 Conexibacter sp. | reverse complement strand
ACGGTCGCGATCCGGACGCCGGCGATGATCTCGGGCAGCGCCAGCGGCAGCTCGACCTTCCAGAGCAGCTGGCGCTTGGTCATCCCCATCCCGGTGCCGGAGTCGCGCGCCGAGGCCGGGACGTTAGCCAGGCCCGAGTTGGCGTTGCGATAGATGATCTGGAGGTTGTAGAGCGAGAGCGCGATGATCGCCGTCTCGGTTCCGCGGCCGGTGATCGGCAGCAGCAGCAGGAACAACGCGATGCTCGGAATCGTGTAGAGGACCCCGGTCGTCCCGATGAAGACGGGGATCAGCCAGCGGCGGCCGTGCGAGAAGACGGCCAGCACCATCGCGACGAGGAACCCGGCGAGCACCGACGCGAGGACGAGCACGAGGTGCTCGGCGACGGGCGAGACGTAGTCGTCGATGTTGTCGATGACGAAGCTCGGGCAGAACGCCTCGTTCTTGCCCTCGCAGGTCGTCGCCCCGGTTCCCGGCTCGCGGATCTGGACCTGGCCGAGGAGGGTGGTCAGCGTCGCGAGCACGGCGATCCCCTCAGGCGAGCGGCCGGTCGGCCGCCGCGTGCTCCTCGACCTTGGCCTCGTCGGAGGCGAGGAAGTCGGAGATGACGTCGAGCGAGAGGATCCCCGTCGTCGCCCCGGCGGCGTCGACCACGGGGGCGTAGTGGGTCTGCGACTGCAGCAGGTCGGAGAGGGCGTCGCGGAGGACGTCGTCGCGGTCGAGGATCGGGTCCGGCGAGATGCCGGGGCGCTCGGGAACCGTGCCGGCGGCCAGGTCCCGCTCGGACAGCCAGCCGATCGGCTTGCGGCCCGCGTCGACCAGGAGCGCCCACGGCACCTCGGCTCCGGCGAGCTTCGCCCTCACCTCGGCGGTGTCCTGGCCGGCGAAGGCGAGCGGCGCCTCCCAGAGGTCGATGTCGGAGACGCGCATCAGCGCCAGCCGCTTCAGCGCCCGGTCGGCGCCCACGAAGTCCTCGACGAACTCGTCGGCGGGATCCATCAGCAGCTCGGCCGGCGTCGCGAACTGGGCCAGCCTGCCGCCCTCGCGGAGGACGGCGATCCGGTCGCCCATCTTGATCGCCTCGTCGATGTCGTGGGTGACGAACAGGACCGTCTTGCGGATCTCGGCCTGGAGCCGCAGGAACTCGTTCTGGATCCGCTCCCGGTTGATCGGGTCGATGGCGCCGAACGGCTCGTCCATCAGCATCACCGGCGGGTCCGCTGCGAGCGCCCGAGCGACCCCGACGCGCTGCTGCTGACCACCCGAGAGCTGCGAGGGGTAGCGATCGGCGACCTCGGCGGGCAGCGAGATCAGCTCGAGCAACTCGTCGACGCGGTCGCGGGTTCGCTGCCGGTCCCAGCCGAGCAGCGACGGTACGGTCGCGATGTTCTGGGCGATGGTCCGATGCGGGAACAGCCCGATCTGCTGGATCACGTAGCCGATCTCGCGCCGCAGCTCGGCGGGCGACGTCTCCGTGACCGGCGTGCCGCCGATCTCGATCTCTCCCGAGGTGATCTCGACCGTTCGGTTGACCATCCGCATCGCGGTCGTCTTCCCGCACCCGGAAGGCCCGACGAGGACGCAGATCTCGCCCGCCGGCACTTCGAGGCTGAGGCCGCTGACGGCATCGGAGTCGGCGCCCGGGTAGCGCTTGGTGACGTCGCGGAAGACGACGGACGCCGCCGCGCTGCCCGCTCCCCCCTCTGCCGCCTCCTGCCCGGTCAAAGCGAGACGACTCTACAAGGGACGCGCCAGACTGAGCGCGTAAAGGCCGTCGGCGTCGGTCCACCAGTCGGTGAGCTCGAGCCCGGCGTCGGCGTAACTCGACTCGATCCGCTCGCGGGTGAACTTCGTCGAGATCTCGGTCCGCATCTCCTCGTTGCGGGCGAAGTGCGCGCGCATGTCGAGATCGACGATGTCGACGAACTGCTCCGACAGCGCGCGGAGGCGGATGTCGATCCACTCGTTGTCGTCGTCCCAGAAGGCGACGTGCTCGAAGGCGCCGAGGTCGAAGTCGGCGCCGAGCTCGCGGTTGAGGACGTTGAGGACGTTCTTGTTGAACTCGGCCGTGACCCCCGCGGCATCGTCGTAGGCGGCCTCGAGGCGAGCGCGGTCCTTGACCAGGTCGGTGCCGAGCAGGAAGCGGTCCTCGGGGTACATGAGGGTCGCGATCCGGGCCAGGAACTGGCGCCGCGGCGCCGGGCGGAAGTTGCCGATCGTGCCGCCGAGGAACGCGATCAGTGCGCCCTCGGGCCGCGGAATCCGCTCGAGGTGGGTCTCGTAGTCGCAGACGATCCCCTCGACCGTCAGGCCGGGGTACTCGTCGACGAGCTCGGCGGCGACGCGCCTCGTGATCCCCTCCGCGATGTCGACCGGGACGAAGCGCTCGAGCGTGCCGGCGTCGCGCATCGCGTCGAGCAGGACGCGGCTCTTCGTCGCCGCCCCCGACCCGAGCTCGATCAGCGTCCGCGGCTGCGCGGCGGCGACGATCTCGCCGGCGCGGGCATCGAGGATCTCGCGCTCGCAGCGGGTCGGGTAGTACTCGGGTTGCTCCGTGATCCGCTCGAACAGCTCCGAGCCGCGCTCGTCGTAGAAGTACTTCGGCGGCAGCTCCTTGAACGGGCTCGAGAGGCCCTCGCGGACGACCTCGGCCATCCCCGCGAGGACGCCGCCGTCCGGGAGGTCGACGGCGATCTCGACGGCTCCCTCCCCGTCGCTCATGCGTCCTCCGCACAGCGGAGCCCGGCGAAGATCTGACGCCGCTCGGCGAGATCCCAGTTACGGAAGCTGGTCCTGATCACGTTCCGGCGGGTCGCCCACGAACCGCCCCTGAGGACGCGATAGCCGCGGCCGAAGAAGACCTCCGAGTACTCGGGATAGGGAAACGCCTCGAACCCCGGGTAGGGGGCCAGCTCCGAGCTCGTCCATTCCCACACGTCTCCCAACATGCCCAGGGCGTCACAGCCCGAACCGCAACCGGCACCGGGAGGGCGCGTCCCGAACGCCCGGTGGTCGAGGTTGGCGGCATCCGGGTCGGAGCCGGCGGCGGCGACCTCCCACTCGAGCTCGGTCGGCAACCGCTTGCCCGCCCAGCGGGCGAAGGCCTCCGCCTGGCCGTGATCGACGTGGACGGCGGGAGCCGCCGGATCGAGCTCGGCGCGGCGCCCGAACCTGGCGTCGATCCAGCCGCCCTCGCCGTCCCGCTCCCAGAAGAGCGGCGGCTCGGCGCCGGTGTCGGCCACGAACGCGGCGAAGGCCGCGTTGGACACCGGCAGGCGATCGATCCGGAACGCGGCGAGCTCGACCCGGTGGCGCGGCCGCTCGTTGTCGTAGGCGAACCCGCGGGCCGGCGCCCCGACCTCGTAGGCGCCCGCCGCAACCGCGACCGACTCCGGCCCGGCGGTCGGAACCTCCGCCGGCGGCGGCTCCGCGAGCGGCGGCTCGTAGCCGTCGACCATCTGCAGCAGTTGCAGCATCGTCTCGTTGTGCTGGTGCTCGTGCGCGATCAGCATCTCGTAGACGAACCCGTCGCGGAGCTCCTCACGGCCCGGCTCGCTCAGGTCGACCTCGTCCAGCACCTCGAGGGCGCGCTCGCGGACGTCCGCCATGTAGGCGCGAAGGTCGTCGCCGCGGAGGATCGGCAGCTCGTTCCGCCCGGCGCGCGGATTCTCGATCGCGTCGTAGAGGCGGCCGAGGTCGCCGTCGAGGGGCTCGCGGCCGCCGGCCCCCTGGACGAGCCAGAGCTCCTCGAAGTTGGCGATGTGGCCGAGGTCCCAGGCCAGCGGGCTGAGCAGCGGCGAGTAGACGGTGTTGAGCTGCTCGTCCCCGAGCTGTTCGACGAGCCGCAGTGTGCGTTCGCGCGCCTCGGTCAGTCGCTCCGCGATCTCCGCCCTATCGGTTGCCTGAGTCGGCGCCGGGATCGAAGCAGCTTAACCGGGCCCGGAACGCGCCCGGTGAAGATCATGTTCCCATCGACTCGGGCAGCCGCCAGACCTCCTTGCGCCACGGCGGGCTGACCTGAAACTCGGTGCCGTCGGAACCGGCGACCGGCTCGGCCGGAATCAGCACGAGGTCCCCGGCGCGGATCGCGCGGCTGTCGCCGATCGCCGGCGCCGTCGTCCCCGCGTGACTGCCCGAGGCGACGTGGAGGGCGCCGCTCCACGGCTCCCAGGCCGGGCGTGGGCCGAGGCCGGTGTCGCTGCCGACGCTGCCGAGCCCGCCGTGGGCGCCGTTGTAGCCGTGGTGGGAGCTGGCGCGCGCGGCGACCTCGCCGTCGGGCCCGATCCGCACCTGCAGCGATTCCCAGTCGTCGAGGTGGAAGCCGCCGAGGCGCCCGAGGCCGTGGGTCAGGCTGTCCGGGTAATAGAGCCAGTACTGCAGATACAGATTGCCGCGGGTTCCGGCGCAGTCGTAGCCGTTGCGGTCGGCGGCGGCGTCGTCGCGGCAGTCGACCACGTGGGTGAAGGCGACCGGCGCGAGCCCGGTCTGAGTCGCGTGGACGTGGCCGGGCCGGATCGTGTCGGCGCAGCTCCGCGAGCGGCAGCGGCGGAAGTCGACTGGGAGCGAGACGAAGTCGTCGGCCTCGAAGAAGATCGCGGGGGCGTGGTCGGCGAGGAGCCCGGCGACCTCGGAGCCGTAGGCCGCCTCGAGCGGCGACTCCGGCGCCGGATCGCAGTCGCCGTCGACCGCGCAGACGATCGCGCCGAGGACCGTCCGGGCGATGCCGGCGCCCGGCGGGCGGACTCCTGCGAGGGCCAGGAGCGCCGCGAGCAGGACGGCGACGAGGACGATCAGCCCGACGTACTCGACGGTCGTCTGACCGCTCTCGAACCGCCGCTTCGGTGTCCGCCTCGCCCCCATGGGCCGACGCTAGGGACGGGCGCGCCACGCGTGGGGCATCGACTGTGCCGAAAGGCGCTAGGGTCGCAACGAATGAGCGATCGACCGCATCGCGGGGCCGCCCCGCTCCCCGGCCAGAAGCCCTCGAAGAACCGGGGCTGGCGCTTCTACGCGGCGATCGTCATCGCCGTCGTCGCGCTGCTGTTCATCCTCCAGAACTCGCAGGAGGTCGAGGTCGATTTCATCGTCGCCACGACCAGCACCCCGCTCTTCTTCATCCTCCTGATCACGTTCGCCGCCGGCTTTCTCGCCGGCTGGCTCTGGCCGCACGTGCGGCGCGACCGCAAGCGCGAGCGCGAGCGCGGCTAGCCCCGGCTCAGGCGGCGCGATCGGCGCCGGCGGAGCCGACGTAATGGCTGAACAGCCGCCGATCCGCCTGCGGGGTGATACGGGCGCCGACCATGCTCGCGGTCGCCCAGATCCGCTCCCGGCGGTGCGGCGACCAGACCCGGCCCGAGCCGCCGACGGCGTCGCCGGCGGGAATCACGAAGCGGCGGCCCTCGCCGAAGCGAAACTCGCTGACGATCAGCCACAGCGGCCGATCGTGGGCGTCGAGCCGGATCGCCTCGACCCGCCCGATCATCGAACCGTGCACGTCGTCGACGCGCCGGCCGATCCAGGTCTCGACCTCGGCGAGGTCGGGGCACCTCGGCCCTCCGAGCATCACCGGGCTGGCAGCGCGCGACTCCATGCAGCACGGGAATCTACGCCGAGGACCGGTCGGCCAGCGGGGGCAGCTCTGGCTGGGACGCGGTTCCCGGTTGCCAACGGTGGTTGGGCACTGAGGGGGCCAGGCGCAACGGCGCCCGCTGCCGCAGGAGCGGGTGGAGCTCAGCGGCGTACCGGGCGCATTTCGGGCTCCACAGGTTGGCCAGATGCGCCCACTGGATCCCCCCGGGCCGGGAGGCCGGTCCGCCCGGGAACGCCGGGAAAGGCGGTTCTGGCGGCGGGTGGCGGGGGGAGGGCTCCCACCGCACCGAGCAATGCCGGTGGCGCAGGTGCGGTGGGACACCCCCCGCCAGGACCCGCCGCTCTCAACAGTCCGCCGGGAACGCCGACCAAAAACAGTCCGCCAAGAACGCCGAACGAAACCGTCCGCCGAACCGAGCGAACGACCTAGAGCTTGGTGACCTCGGAGGCGATCTCCTGCGCCGCCTTCTTGGCGTCGTCGAAGAGCATCGCGGTCTTCTCGAGGTAGAAGAGGTCGTTGTCGATACCGGCGAAGCCGGGGCTGAGAGAACGCTTGATGACGATGACCTGCTGGGCGTTCGCGACCTCGATGATCGGCATCCCGGCGATCGGGCTGTCGGGGTCGTTCTCGGCGGCGGGGTTGGTGACATCGTTGGCGCCGATGACGACGGCGACGCTCGTCCGCGGCATGTCGGGGTTGATCTCCTCCATCTCGACGAGCTTCTCGTAGGGCACGTCGGCCTCGGCGAGGAGGACGTTCATGTGGCCGGGCATACGACCGGCGACCGGGTGGATCGCGTAGCGGACCTCGACCCCGCGCTTCTCGAGCTCGTCCGCCATCTCCTTGACGGCGTGCTGGGCCTGCGCGACGGCGAGGCCGTAGCCGGGCACGATCACGACCGAGTCGGCGTAGGCGAGCGAGATGGCGGCGTCCTGGGCGGTGACGGAGCGGTGCGGCCGCTCCTCGCCCGATCCGCCGGCCCCGCCGGCGGGCGCGCCGCCGAAGCCGGCGAAGAGGATGTTGGGGACGGAGCGGTTCATCGCCGTCGCCATCTCCATGGTCAGGATCGTTCCCGATGAGCCGACGATCGTGCCCGCGACGATCAGCGCCACGTTGTCGAGCGAGAAGCCCGCGGCGGCGGCCGAGAGGCCGGTCGCGGCGTTGAGAAGCGAGATCACGACCGGCATGTCGGCGCCGCCGATCGGCAGGACGACCAGGTTGCCGAGCAGCGCGGCGAGGACGAGAACGAGGATGAAGAGGCCCTGCGAGGGATCGTCGCCGTGGTTGATCCCGAGATAGACGCAGATCCCGACGATCGCGACGAGCAGGACGGCGTTGATGACCTGCTGGCCCGGCACCGCCAGCGGCTTGGTCGGGATCAGGTCCTGGAGCTTGGCGAAGGCGATGTTCGAGCCCCAGAAGGAGATCGAGCCGATCACGGCGGCGAAGAGGATCGGGATGAACTCCTCGAGCGGGAAGTCGCCGCCGACGCCGTGGCGGAACTCCGACCACGAGATCAGGGCGACCGCGCCGCCGCCGACGCCGTTGTAGAGCGCCACCATCTGCGGCATCTCGGTCATCTGGACGCGGATCGAGGCGACCACCCCGACCGCGCCGCCGACCAGCAGGCCGCCGATGATCACGCCCCAGTTGCCGATGCCGTCGAGCAGCAGCGTCGTCACGACGGCGATCGCCATGCCGACGGCGGCGATCATGTTGCCGCGCTTGGCGGTGGTCGGGGACGTCCCCTGCTTGATCCCGACGATGAACAGCGAGAACGAGAGGACGTAGAGCAGCGTCGACAGATCGCCGCCCGGCTCGATCACAGCGGTCAGCATCGGGAGGTCAGCTCCCCTTCTCGCCGTCGGCCGGCTTCGGCTTCTTGCGGCTGAACATGCCGAGCATGCGGTCGGTGACCATGAAGCCACCGACGATGTTGATCGCGCCGAAGGCGATCGCGATGAACGCCAGCGTCAGCTCGAGGGCGCCCTCGGCGTAGCCGGCGACGATCAGCCCGCCCAGCATCACGATGCCGTGGATCGCGTTCGTCTGCGACATCAGCGGCGTGTGCAGGGTCGCCGGGACCTTCGAGATGACCTCGAAGCCGACGAATGCGGCGAGGACGAAGATCGTGAACTCGGTCACCAGGTCCATCAGCCGCCCTCCACGACGCTCTTCGCGCGCTCGTTCTTGATCTCGCCGCCGTGGGTCAGGCAGGCGCCGGCGACGACCTCGTCGTCGAAGTTCAGCTCGAGGGCCCCCTCCTCGGAGGTGATGAGACCGATGAAATTCTCGAGGTTCTTGGCGTAGAGCTGCGAGGCGTGGGCCGACATGTCGCTCGCCAGGTTCGTCGGGGCGAGGACCTTGACGCCGTTCTCGACGACGACCTCGTCGGCCCTCGTCAGCTCGCAGTTGCCGCCGCTCTCGCCGGCGAGGTCGACGATCACCGAGCCCGGGGCCATGTTGCGGACGCCCTCGGCGGTGATCAGGATCGGGGCCGGGCGCCCCGGGATCTGCGCCGTGGTGACGATCACGTCCTGGCGGCCGGCGTTCTCGGCGAGCGCCTCGCGGACCTTCTCGTTCTCCTCGTCGGTCAGCGGGCGCGCGTAGCCGCCCTCGTCCTCGGCGTCGGGGATGAAGTCGAGCTCGAGCGGCCGCCCGCCCAGCGACTTGATCTGCTCCCAGGCGGCGCGGCGGATGTCGAAGCCACTGACGACGGCGCCGAGGCGCTTGGCGGTCGCGATCGCCTGCAGGCCGGCGACGCCGGCACCGAGGACCATCACCTTGGCCGGCGAGACCGTGCCGGCGGCCGTGGTCATCATCGGGAAGAAGCGGCCGGCCTCACGGGCGGCGAGAAGCATCGCGGCGTAGCCGGCCACGTTGGCCTGCGAGGAGAGGGCGTCCATCGCCTGCGCGCGGGTGATCCGCGGGATCGCCTCGACGGCGAAGGAGGTGACGTTGCCGGCGGCGAGGGCCCTGGTCGTGTCGGTCGCGGTCAACGGCGCGAGGAAGCCGATCAGGATCTTGCCGTCGCCCACCCGGCCGATCTCCTCGACCGTCGGAACGGCGACGTGAAGGACGATGTCGGCACTCCAGGGATCGCCGATCGTGGCGCCCGCCTCGGTGTAGTGCTCGTCGGGATGACCGGCACCCTCGCCCGCGCCGGACTCGACGATCACCTCGAGGTCCTTGGCCGTCATCGATTTGACGGTGTCGGGAATCAGCGCGACTCGCCGTTCCCCCGTGCGGGATTCTTTCGGGACGCCTAGCCTCATGGACGGGCGGGGAATGTATACAAGCGCCGCTCCTCAGCGATCTCTCGTCGGTGGATGCCGCTAGCTTCCGGTGTCATGAGCCCCGCGGGAGAGCGTCAGCAGACGGCATCCGAGCTCAAGGAGCAGATCGAGACGGAGCGACTCGGCATGCCGCTCCTCGTCTATCGCGACGGCGACGACGTCCAGCGGATCGAGACGATCAGCGGCGATCGCGGCGAGCTCTGGATCGGCCGCAGCCCCTCGGCGGACGTCAGCCTCCCCGGAGATGGCGAGGTTTCGAAGCTGCATGCGCAGATCGAGCACGTCGGCACCGACTGCACGCTGGTCGACGACGGGCTCTCGCGCAACGGCTCTTACGTCAACGAGGAGCGGGTCAGCGGCCGGCGGATGCTCCGCGACGGCGACGTGATCCGGGTCGGCCGGACGCGGATCCGCTTCCGGGCCGCGGCCGCGGGCAGCGGCGAGTCCACGGTGATCTCCAGCGATCTCGCGGCGGCGGCCGGCGTCTCCCCCGCGCAGCGGCGAGTCCTCGTCGCGCTCTGCCGCCCGTTCAAGGAGGGGGCGGCATTCGCGAGCCCGGCGACGAACGCCGAGATCGCGGCCGAGCTCCATCTCAGCGTCGATGCGGTCAAGACCCACCTCCGCGCCCTGTTCGAGAAGTTCGACCTCGCCGACGCGCCGCAGAGCCGCAAGCGGGTCGACCTCGTCCAGCGCGCGATGCAGACCGGCCTGATCACCGAGCGCGACCTCTAGGCCCGACACCGGGGGGTGAGCGGAACGACCCCGGCCGGGAGGCGGCTCCCGCCCGCGGGTGGCTGGGCGCACCGGCGGATCGGGGCGATGGTGGGTCCACCGCGGCGCAGAAGCAAGCGCGGCGGGATCCAAACCGAAAGGGAATCCGATGTTCAACCGCACCAAGACCTCCATCGCCCTCGCAGTCGCCGCTCTCGCCATGGTCGGCGGGCCCGCGGCGGCCTCGGCCTCCAACTTCGGGGCCGACGTCAAGCCCGACGTGCAGCCGTCCAACGCCGGCACGCCGCACGACTGCAACGGCTTCGAAGGAGAGACCTGTACCTGGGTCCTCAACGACGCCTACGGCAACCCCGGCGGCGAGAAGGCCCCCGAGGACGGCAAGCTGAAGCAGATCAAGCTGATCGCCGGCGCCCCCGGCAGCTTCAAGCTCCAGCTCGTCAAGGTCACCAACAACCAGAAGGCCAAGGTCGTGACCCAGGGTCCGCGGATCCGCTACGACGGCCAGACCGGCCCCGACGACGGCACCTACGACGTCGAGAAGTTCAAGGTCGACGTCCCGGTCCACGAAGGCGAGCAGATCGCCATCAAGACGAAGAAGACCAGCACCCTGCGGTGCAGCTCCGGCGGCGACAACACGCTGCTCTACAACCCGGCGCTGAAGGTCGGCAACGCCCTCCAGAGCCT
>JADFCZ010000108.1 GCA_018263295.1 Conexibacter sp. | reverse complement strand
ACGTAGTCCGAGCCGACGCCCTCGGCGACGCCGGGGTGGGTGACCTTGCCGGCGGCGACGTTGACTCCGGGCCAGAGTCCCGGGTCCTTGGCGAGCGCGCCCTCGACGCCGTTGTCGGCGAGCGACAGGACGTAGGGCAGCGTCGCGTTGGTCAGCGCCTGGGTCGAGGTGATCGGCACCGCGCCCGGCATGTTCGCCACGCAGTAGTGGGTGATGCCGTCGACCTCGTAGACCGGGTCGGTGTGGGTCGTGGGCTTCGAGGTCTCGAAGCAGCCGCCCTGGTCGATGGCGACGTCGACGAGGACCGCGTTTCGCTTCATCAGCCCGAGCTGCTCGCGCTTGATCACGTGCGGCGCCCGCGCGCCCTGGACGAGGACGGCACCGATCACGAGGTCCATGCTCGGCAGCATCGTCTCGATCGAGAGCGTCGAGCTGTAGACGGTGGAGAGCGAGCCGCCGAACTGGAGGTCGGCACGGCGCAGGGCGTCGATGTTGAGGTCGAACAGGAACACGTCGGCGGCCATGCCGACCGCGATCTGCGCGGCGTTGATCCCGACCGCTCCGGCGCCGATCACCATCACGTTCGCGGCGGCGACCCCGGGTACTCCGCCGAGCAGGATGCCCCGGCCGCCCATCGGCTTCTCGAGGAAGAAGGCGCCGGACTGGGTGGCGAGGCGCCCGGCGATCTCGCTCATCGGCGCCAGCAGCGGCAGGCCCCCGCGGGCGTCCTCGACGGTCTCGTAGGCAATGCAGGTCGCCCCCGACTCGCACAGGCCCCGGGTCAGATCGGGCGCCGGCGCGAGATGCAGGTAGGTGAACAGCGTCTGCTCGGGTCGCAGCATCTCGACCTCGACCGACTGCGGCTCCTTGACACCGAGCAGCATGTCGGAGGCGGCGAAGACCTCCTCGGCCGTGTCGACGATCCGAGCGCCCTGCGCTTCGTAGTCGGCATCGGCGATCGCGCTGCCCTCCCCCGCCCCCTTCTGGATCAGTACCTCGTGCCCGTGCTCGGCGAGCTCACGAGCGCCGACCGCGGTCAGCGCGACGCGGTACTCCTCCTCCTTGATCTCGGTGGGGACTCCAACCTTCATCTCACTCCTCTTTCCTGGTTGCCTGTTCGGGAGGTCTATCTGACGAGCTCGCGTGCTCGCAGCGCGAGCCAGAGCTCGATCCTGTCCTGGGCCTGACTGAGGTCGCGTCCGGTCAACTCCTCGATCCTGCGGATCCGGTACCGGAGCGTATGCCGGTGGCAGTAGAGATCGCGTGCCGCCCGCTCCCACTGCCCGTTGCGCTCGATGAACGCCTCGAGCGAGCGCAGCAGCTCCGGCCCGTATTCCCCCTCCCCTTCGGAGATCGGGCCGAGCAGGTTCTCCGAGTAGGTCCGGAGGGCGTCGTCGTCCTGGAGCGAGAGCAGCAGCGTGAACGCGCCGAGGTCACGGTGGGAGGCGACGTCGGGTGTGTGGCCGTTGGCCATCGCGGTCGCCTCGAGCGCGCAGCGGGCCTCGTGGAACGCCCGCCGCAGCGCCGCGACCTGGGTCGGGCGGCTCGCGGCGGCGCGGACCTTCCGGCCGGAGGCGGCGAGCGCGTTGCGACCCTCACGGGCGAGCTCGACGGGGTCGCGGTCGCCCGAGTCGACGATCGCGCAGAGGAGCGGCCGGCCGGCGGCCGCGTTGACCGCGACGAGCGCCGGGGCCGCGAGCGCCTCGGCGAGGACGACGGGGTCGTCGGCCGATTCCTCGAGCTCGTAGAGCAGGACGGCGACGCGGCCCTCGATGCCGAACGGCTGCAACCGCCCGCGCAGCTCCTCGTCGCCGAGCTGGCCGCCGAGCGCCTCGGCGAGGACGTCGCCGGCGAGGCGGCGCTCGGTCTCGCGGACGGCGCGCTCGCGCATCATCTCGAGCGCCACGACCATCGCGGCCTGCCTCGCGAGCAGCCGCTCGAGGTCGCCGACGGGGCCGGTCCGGCGCGCCAGGATCAGCCAGTGCCCGCGGCCGCCGCTGCCGCCGAGCGGCACCGGGACGGCGATCGCACGACCGGCGAGCGAGCCGCGCTCGGCGACGAACATCGCCTGCCGGCCCGCCTCGGAGCGCTCGTTGACCTCGATCCGGATGTCGGATGCCGCCTGCTGGGAGAAGCCGCGCTCCTGGGGATGACGGGCGAGCTCGCCGCCGCGGTCGTCGAGCAGCATCGTGGCGCCGGAGACCGACTCCGCGATCGCGCGCATGATCTCGGGCAGGCCGCGCTCGGCGAGGACGAGCCCCTCGAGCAGGGCGTGGACCTCGACGCTGCGCTCGAGCGCCTGGTAGCCCTCGTTGATCAGCCGCGTCGAGGCCCACCTGGTGACCGCGATGAACGGCAGCTCGAACGGGAGCTCGAACAACGGCAGGTTTCGGGCCTCGGCCTCCTCGACCATCGCCGGCGGCAGGGCGGCGTGGTCGAGGCCGACAGCGAGGCCGATCCCGGCCGCGTCGGCCCCGGCGAGCAGCCGGACGAACTTGCGCTGCCGGGTCGCCGTCTTCAGGTTGATGCCGTTCGTCAGCAGCAGCTCGCCGCCCGACAGGAACGGCGTCGGGTCGTCGAGCTCGCTGATGTGGACCCAGCGAATCGCGTTGTCCGGCACGTCCTCGACCGCGAGCTCGAGGTCGAACTCGTCGAGGAGGCTGCGGACGGTCAGCATGATTCCGGTGGGCCCTCGGCCCGGCGGTCGCGTTACTCCGCCTGGACCTTCTCCCAGGCCTCTTCGAGCACGTCGCGGAGGACGGTGCCGATCTCCTCGAACTGCTCCGGACCGCAGGTCAGCGGCGGGGCGAGCTGGATCACGGGGTCGCCGCGATCGTCGGCGCGACAGATCAGCCCGCGCCGGTAGAGCTCGCCGGAGAGGAACCCGCGCAGCAGCCACTCGGACTCGTCGTGGTCGAAGCCCTCGAGCGAATCGCGGTCCTTGACCAGCTCGATCGCGTGGAAGTAGCCGGCGCCGCGGACGTCGCCGACGATCGGGATGTCGCGCAGGTCCTCCAGCATCTGCCGGAACCGGCCCTCGTGCTCGCGGACGTGGCCGCAGAGGTCCTCCTCGGCGAAGACGTCGAGGTTGCGGAGCGCGACCGCGGCGGCGACCGGGTGGCCGCCGAACGTCGAGCCGTGGGCGAACGACGCGGAGCCCGTCGAGAACGGCTCGTAGACCTCCTCGGAGGCGATCATCGCCCCCATCGGGATGTAGGCGCCGGTCAGGGCCTTGGCGGTCGTGATGATGTCCGGCTGGAACTCGTAGCGCTGGGCACCGAAGTAGTGGCCGAGCCGACCCCACGAGCAGATCACCTCGTCGGAGATCAGCAGGACTCCGAACTCGTCGCAGATCTCGCGGACCCGCTGGAAGTAGCCCTCCTGCGGCGGGATGCAGCCGCCGGCGTTCTGGAGCGGCTCGAGGATCACCGCGGCGACGGTGTCGGGCCCCTCGAACTCGATCCGGTCGCGGAGGCGCTCAGCCGCCCAGAGGTTGTCGCGGTCGGCCGGCCAGCGCAGGTGGTTGGTGTTCGGCACGTGCGAGCCGCCCGGCATCGAGGGCTCGAACGGGACCTTGAGCGGTGTGATGCCGGTCGCGGTGAGGGCCCCCATCGTCGTCCCGTGGTAGGCGACCTCGCGGGAGATGATCTTGTGGCGCTGGCCGCGGCCGTGGACGCGATGCCAGTTGCGCGCGACCTTGATCGCGGCCTCGACCGCCTCCGAGCCGGAGTTGGTGAAGAAGACGTGGTTGAGGTCGCCCGGGGTCAGCTCGGCGACCCGCTCGGCGAGCTCGATCGCGCGCGGGTGGGCGTAGCTCCAGTTCGTGTAGAAGTCGAGCTCCTTGATCTGTGCCGCCGCGGCCTCGCCGTACTCGGTTCGTCCGTGTCCCGCGTTGCAGCAGAACAGGGCGCTGAGACCGTCGAGGTAGCGCTTGCCGTGGTCGTCGTAGACGTAGGGACCCTCGGCGCGGGCGATGATCGGGATCTCGTGCTGATCGTCGTAACCGCCCATGCGCGAGAAGTGCATCCAGAGGTGCTTGCGCGCCATCTCCTGCAGGTTGGAACCTGCGTCATCGGTCTGCGGGTGGACGTCCTGGGGGGTGCTGACAGCCACGGTCCCTAACTCTCCTTCTTGGTCGACTCGACGCTTTGCACAAAGGTAGAACGTCGATTTGGAGGGCACAACTGAGATTTGGTTCAAGGCCCGGAGAGCCGATTGTACGCTTCGTACAACACTCGGCTGGCCCGTTGGGGCATTCGCGGATTTTGCCGCTTGTCCCTTCCGTCCGGAGTTCGAATTCGGATAGGTTTCCCGCAGGGCAAGATTTTCCGGACCTGTGAGGAGGAGTTACGGAAGCAGCAGCCACATCGAACGGTGGTAGTCAAGCCGGGGTGACGCTCGAGGGCGTCACGAAGCGGTTCGGGGACTTCACCGCGGTCGACGCTCTCGATCTGACGATCGACGAGGGCGAGTTCTTCACCCTGCTCGGCCCCAGCGGCTGCGGCAAGACGACGACGCTGCGCATGATCGCCGGCTTCGAGCAACCCGACGCAGGCCAGGTCCTGATCGACGGCACCGATGTCGCCGGCCAGCCCGCCCACAAGCGCCCGACGAACACGGTGTTCCAGAGCTACGCGCTGTTCCCGCATCTCAGCGTCAAGGACAACGTCGCCTACGGGCTCAAGCGCAAGGGCGTCGGCAAGGCCGAGGTCGAGGAGCGCGTCCAGGCCGAGCTCGAACGGGTCGGGCTCTGGGGCGAAGCGAACCGCCGCCCGAGCCAGCTCTCGGGCGGCCAGCAGCAGCGCGTGGCGCTCGCCCGCGCGGTCGTCAACCTGCCGAAGGTCCTGCTCCTCGACGAGCCGCTCGGCGCGCTCGACCTGAAGCTCCGCAAGGGCCTGCAGATCGAGCTCAAGAGGATCCAGCAGGAGATCGGGATCACGTTCGTCTACGTCACCCACGACCAGGAAGAGGCGCTGACGATGTCCGACCGGATCGCGGTGATGAACCGCGGCATCGTCGAGCAGGTGGCTCCCCCGGAGGAGGTCTACGAGCGCCCGTCGACGACATTCGTCGCCGGGTTCATCGGCGTCTCGAACCTGATGCCCGGCGTCGTCAGCCGGCTCGAGGGCGAGAACGCGGTCGTCGACCTCGACGCCGGCGTCACCGTGACCGCCCCGGCCAACGGCATCGGCGCCGGCGAGCAATGTCACGCCGTCGTCCGTCCCGAGAAGCTCTACGTGACTCCGAAGGGCCAGGACGCGGCCGGTCGTGCGAACGAGCAGTCCGTCGAAGGCGTCGTCGCCAGCTCCGTCTACCTCGGGACCGCGACCCAGCTCGTCGTCGAGCTTCGCGGCGGCTCGCGGATGACCGTGCTCTGTCCCAACACCGACGAGGCCGAGCGCCAGTCGCTGCCGGGCGGCGGTGCCGACGTCAGGCTCTCGTGGACGCCGGAGCACATCCACCTGGTCCGCGAGTCGGGGGCCGAGCGGGCCACCGCCGACCACGAAGCGGTGACGCTCCCCGCGAGCCAGGCGGCCGGCTGAGATGAAGCTCGTGCTGCGCGTCCTCCTGGCCCTCGCCGCGCTGGCGGCAGCGGTCGGGATGTCGGCGTGCAGCGACCTCGGGGCCGGCGGCCTCGACGGGCCAACCGAGACCGCGACGGCGGCACCCGGTCCCGGCGACGGCGAGCTGACGATCTCGAACTGGCCCGCCTACATCGACAAGGACACCGTCGCCGAGTTCGAGGAGAAGACCGGGATCTCGGTCGAGTACATCGAGGACGTCAACGACAACAACGAGTTCTTCTCGAAGCTCCAGCCCACGCTCGCGAACAGCGACCCCGCGGGGCGCAGCATCTTCGTCGTCACCGACTGGATGGCGAACAAGATGTACAACCTCGGCTATCTCCAGAACTTCGACCAGCAGTCGGTCGCGCCGGCGATGGAGAACCTGATCCCGAGCCTGCAGCACCCCGCCTTCGATCCGAATCGTGAGTTCTCGCTGCCTTGGCAGAGCGGCATGACCGGCCTCGTCGTCAACACCGCCGAGGCGCCCGACATCAAGAGCATCAACGACCTCTTCGACCCCAAGTACCACGGCAAGA
>JADFCZ010000107.1 GCA_018263295.1 Conexibacter sp. | reverse complement strand
GGACGCGATCCAGCTCCAGGCCGACAACCCCGACATCAACTTCGTCATGCCCGAGCAGGGCTGCATCATCTGGGCCGACAACATGGTGATCCCGGTCGGCGCCCCGAACCCGGCGGCCGCCTACGAGTGGATGAACTACGTCTACGAGCCGAAGAACCAGGCCCAGATCGCGAACTACAACTACTACACGACGCCTGTCGCCGGGACGAAGGCTTACCTGAAGAAGATCAACCCCGAGGCCGCGAAGAGCCCGCTCATCTTCCCGCCCGAGTCGTACACGAAGAACTGCACGCCGCAGCCCGATCCGCCGAAGCTCGATACCGCCGAGATCGAGAAGGCGTTCCAGAGCCTGATCACGGGAGGCTGATCGATGCGCGAGTGGGCACGAACCAAGGGGATCCCCTACTTCCTGATGGGGCCGGGGCTCCTGTGGCTGGCGATCTTCTTCGTCCTGCCGATGATCTTCATGCTCTCGGTCTCGCTCTACCAGGGTTCGCTCGACACGACGTTCGAGATGACCTGGCACTTCGAGAACTTCAAGACGGCGCTGACGGACTTCGACACGCAGTTCGTGCGCTCGTTCATCTACGCCGGAATCGCAACGCTGCTCTGTCTGGTGATCGCCTACCCGCTGTCATACGCGATCGCGTTCAAGGCCGGGCGCTGGCAGACGGTGATGCTGCTGGCGGTGATCGCGCCGTTCTTCACGACCTACCTGATCCGGACCTACGCCTGGCAGACGATCCTCTCCAACGACGGCAGCGTCGTGAACTTCTTCCAGACGATCGGGCTCGTCGGTGACAACGGGACGATCCTGAAGACCCCCACCGCCGTGATCGCAGGTCTCACCTACAACTTCCTGCCGTTCATGGTGCTGCCGATCTACGCGAGCCTCGAACAGATGGACACGCGCCTGATCGAGGCCGGCAAGGACCTCTACGGCAGCGCCAGCACGACGTTCCGGAAGGTGACGCTGCCGATCTCGATGCCGGGCGTGATCGCGGGAACGCTGCTGACCTTCATCCCCGCCGTCGGCGACTACATCAACGCCTCGTTCCTCGGCAGCCCGAACCAGGCGATGATCGGGAACGTA
>JADFCZ010000106.1 GCA_018263295.1 Conexibacter sp. | reverse complement strand
GCCTTCGACATCGCCGACCTCAACGCGGCGATGCTCCGGAGCCTCGAGCTTGCGGCGCTGGCGACGATCGTCTCGACGATCCTCGGGACGATGATCGCCCTGGCGCTGGTCCGCTACCAGTTCCGGGGCCGCAGGGGCGCCAACCTCCTGATCGTGATCCCGATGACGAGCCCCGAGGTCGTGATCGGCGCGGCGCTCCTGTCGATGTTCGTCTACTTCCAGATCAGCACCGGCTTCCTGACCCTGCTGATCGCCCACATCATGTTCACGATCAGCTTCGTGGTGGTCGTCGTCAGATCGAGGCTGATCGGCTTCGACCGAAGACTGGAGGAGGCCGCCCGCGACCTCGGCGCCGACCCGCGGACCACGTTCCGGACCGTCACCCTGCCATTGATCGCGCCCGGGCTCGTCGCCGCCGCCGGGCTCGCGTTCGCGCTCTCGCTCGACGACTTCGTGATCTCGAACTTCAACTCGGGCACGACGGTGACCTTCCCGCTCTACATCTTCGGCGCGGCCCAGCGCGGCATCCCGGTCCAGGTCAACGTCTTCGCCACGATCCTGTTCGCGCTGACGGTCCTCGCGATGGTCGCGACCGTCATCCAGCAGCGCCGCGCCGAGAAGATGGCGCAGGTCAGGCCCGACCAGGAGGACGGCACCGGCGGGATCGTTTCGCGCCGGGACCCGGTCAGCACCGCCGGCTCCGCCGCGTGAGCGACCGCGACCTGCTGATCGGCGGCGAGCGGGTCGCCGGCGCCGGCGACCCGCTCGCCGTCGAGAACCCGTTCACGACCGAGACGATCGCAACGGTCGCCTCGGCGTCGCCGGAACAGCTCGACGCCGCCGTCGCAGCCGCGCGCGAGGCGTTCGAGGCCTGGTCGCGGACGCCGGCGCTCGAGCGCGCCGAGATGCTCCACGAGGTCGCCCGGCGGCTGCGTGAGAACGGCGAGGAACTGGCCCGGACGATGACCTCCGAGGGCGGCAAGCCACTGGTCGAGAACCGCGACGAGATCGAGTGGTGCGCGGCCTGCTTCGACTACTACGCCGAGGTCGGCCGCGACAGCGCCGGCCGGGTGATCCCGCCGATCGAGTCGACCCAGCTCGCCATGGTCGTCAAGGATCCGCTCGGGGTCGTCGGCTGCATCGTCCCCTGGAACTACCCGCTGCTCCTGCTGACCTGGAAGGTCGCCCCGGCGCTGGCGGCCGGCTGCTCGGTGGTCGCGAAGCCGTCGGAGGTCACCCCGCTCTCGACCCTGGAGCTGGCCGGCTGCTTCTCCCACCTGCCCGCCGGCGTCGTCAGCATCGTCGCCGGAGCGGGCGAGACGGGCGCGGCGCTCTCGGCCGACGAACGCGTCGACTGCATCGCCTTCACCGGCTCGGTGGCGACCGGGCGCAAGGTCGCGCTCGCCTGCGCCGAGCGGCTCGCCCGCGCCAACCTCGAGATGGGCGGGAAGGATCCGTTCATCGTCTGCTCCGACGTCGCCGCCGCCCATGACAGCGGGATTGAGATCGCCGCCCGCGGCGGCGCCTGGGCGGCGTTCCTGAACGCGGGTCAGGTCTGCACCTCGGCCGAGCGCTTCTACGTGATGAAGGACGTCTACGACGACTACGTCTCGGCCTTCGTCGCCCACACTGAGAGCCTCGTCCTCGGCGACCCCTTCGACGAGGCCACCGACATCGGCCCGATGGTCTCGGCACCGCAACGGCAGAAGGTCGTCGATCAGGTCGAGGCGGCGGTTGCCGCCGGGGCCGAGGTCCTCGCCGGCGGCGGCGACGGCGGGCCCGACCGCGGCCACTTCTTCGCGCCGACGGTCGTCACCGGCGCACCGGCTGAAACCGATCTGTTGCGCGAGGAGACGTTCGGGCCGGTCGCACCGATCGTCCCGGTCGCCGACCTCGACGAGGCGATCGCGCTTGCGAACGGCACCCGCTTCGGGCTCGGCGCCAACGTCTACACGCGTGATCTCAAGAACGCGATCCACTGCATGCGCGAGCTCCGTGCGGGCACCGTCTGGATCAACGACCCGCTGACCGACAACGACGCCGGCCCGTTCGGCGGCTTCAAGCAGTCCGGGATCGGGCGCGAGCTCGGGCGCGAGGGGCTCGAGGCCTTCCAGGAGACGAAGCACGTCCATATGGAGACCGAGATCGAGCAGAAGGACTGGTGGTACCCCTACGGGCCCGCCGGGGGCGAGAGCAACCGGTAGCGACCGCGGACGTCAGTCGCGTCGGGCGGCCCTACGATCGAGAGCGTGCGTGGTGAGCTGGGCAACGACGGTCCCCGAGACAGCTCCGGCGACGACGTCGCCGGGGTAGTGGACACCGGTGTGGACCCGCGAGTAGGCGACGGCCGCCGCGAGCGCATGGAGCGGGACGGCGGCCGGCGGCAGGACGCGGCCGACGCCCGCCGCGAATGCGAACGCGGTCGCCGAATGGCCGGAGGGGAACGAGGTCGAGGTCGGCATCCGCACGTGGCGCGCGATCGGCACCTGCTCGGCGATGCGATCGGGCCGGGAGCGGTTGCTCAGGGGCTTGACGACGAGATTGAAGAATGCGGCGGCGACGCCGACCGAGGCGAGGCCCATCGCCGCGGCCCGGCGGCCGGTGCGGCCCCCGGTCGCCGCGAGGACGCCGGCCGAAGCAATCGAGAGCATCGAGAAGTCGGCGGCGCGCGAGAGCCGCGACATCGCGCGGTCGAGGGCCGGGGTTGGAGTCCGGGCGATCGCTGCGTAGAGCGCCAGATCGACGCGCTCGGCGTCCTCGAGCCAGCGGCCCGGTCCGCTCGCAGCCGGTTCGGCGGGCGACTCCTCCATCGCCGGTGATTCTATGAGCGTCCGCAGGACAGCCGCCGTCATCGCCCTCGCCTCCGGGGCGATCGCGATCGCGCTGCTCGTCGTGATCGCGGTGCACGCGATGCCGCGCGGGCTGTTCGTCGTCGGACTGCTCGCCGTCGCCTCGGTCGGCGCCTGGTACGCGATCGTCGGCCCGCTGACGTTGCGGGTACTCGGAGGCGCGGCGGCCGTGATCGGCCTCGGAGGCTCGCTCTGGCTGATGCTCGACGGCCGGATCGTCGACGAGATCGCCCTGATCCTGGCGGCGGCCGTCTGCTCGGTATGCACACGCGCGGCGTTCTGGGCCCGCGCCGACCTCCGCCCGGTCGCCCCGCCGAAGCACCCGGTCCTGTTCTTCAACCCGCTCTCTGGCGGCGGCAAGGCCGAGCGCTTCCGGCTAGCCGAGGAGGCGGAGCAGCGCGGCTTCGACGTCGTCGAGCTGCGGCCGGGCGACGACCTCGAGACGCTCGTCCGCCAGGCGGTCGCCGACGGCGCCGACGCGCTCGCGATGGCGGGCGGGGACGGCTCGCAGGCGGTGGTCGCGTCCGTCGCGTCGGAGCTCGACCTCCCCTATGCCTGCATCCCCGCCGGGACGCGCAACCACTTCGCCTGCGACCTCGGCGTCGACCGCGACGACGTCGCCGGCGCCCTCGACGCTTTCGTCGACGGCGGCGAGCGCCGCGTCGACCTCGCCGAGGTGAACGGCCGCGTCTTCGTCAACAACGTCTCCCTGGGCCTCTACGCCAGCGCCGTCCAGCGCGCCGGCTATCGCGACGCGAAGATCCGGACGCTGCTCGAGGCCGTGCCGGAGATGGTCGGCCCCCAGGGCTCCGGCCTCGACCTCGTCTGGGCGGGGCCCGGCGGCCACGAGCACCACTCGGGCGTCGCGATCCTCGTCTCCAACAACCGCTATCGGCTCGGCCGGGCCGTCGGGTCGGGGACGCGCCCGCGGATCGACGACGGCCTGCTCGGGGTCACCGTGTTCGGAGCGCCCCGGGGCCGCGGCGGCAACCGCCGCCTCCAGCGCCCGTGGCGGGAGTGGAGCGCCCCGGAGTTCGAGGTCGGCGCGTCCCATCCGGTGCCGGCGGGGATCGACGGCGAGGCGGCGACGCTCGAGGCCCCCCTGCGGTTCCGGATCCGCCCCGGCGTCCTCCGGGTCCGGGTCTCGCGGAGACACCCGGGCGCCTCACCCTCGGCCTCGCTGCCGGAGGGCTTCCGCCAGGGAGCGCTCGGCCTGCTCGCGGTGGCGATGGGACGCGAGCCCGCCCGGCGTGCCTGATCCCCGCCTCCCTACTCCGCTGTGGCGGATCGCCGGCGCCGAGATTGTGCAACGACGAGGTGCGGTCCGGGAGTAGCATCGATGGGGATTCAGGAGATCGAGACGCCCCAAGGAGACAGGCGATGGAGCCCGAGACGCTGACGCAGGCCGGCACCGACGAGAACGCGGCCGGAGAGCCGGAGACGCTGAAGAACTACATCGGCGGAGAGTGGGTCGCGTCGGCCGCGACCGAGACCCTCGACGACGTCGATCCCGCCACCGGCGCGGTCCTCGCCAGGGTGCCGCTGTCGACCGAGGCCGACGTCGACGCCGCCGCCCGCGCCGCCCGCGCCGCCCAGCCCGCCTGGGCCGCGACCGCCGTCGCGAAGCGCGCTCGCGCGGTGTTCGCGCTGCGGGAGGCCCTGTCGTCCCACCAGGACGAGCTCACCCGGCTCGTCACCGAGGACATGGGCAAGGCGCTCGACGACGCACGCGGCGAGGTCGGTCGCGGAATCGAGTCGACCGAGAACGCCTGCGGCATCCCGAACCTGCTCAAGGGCGAGACGCTAGAGGGCGTCGCCTCCGGCGTCGACGTCGAGATGTGGCGGCAGCCGGTCGGCGTCGTCGCGGCGATAACGCCGTTCAACTTCCCAGCGATGATCCCGCTCTGGTTCCTGCCCTACGCGATCGCCTGCGGCAACACGTTCATCCTCAAGCCGTCCGAGCGCGACCCGCGGACGCCGCAGCGGATCGTCGAGCTGATCGACGGCATCGGCGAGATCCCGGCCGGCGTCGTCAACATCGTCCACGGCGCCCACGACGCCGTCAACGGCCTGCTCGACCATCCCGAGATCGATGCGATCAGCTTCGTCGGCCAGGCCTCGACGGCGCTTCACGTGATGGACCGCGGCACCCGCTCGGGCAAGCGGGTCCAGGCCCTCGGCGGCGCCAAGAACTCGATGGTCGTGATGGACGACGCCGACCTCGACCTCGCGGTCCCGGCGATGATGCAGTCTGCCTTCGGCAACGCCGGGCAGCGCTGTCTCGCGGGTTCGGTGGCCGTCGTCGTCGGCGACGAGGAGCGGCGCCGGGAGGTCCGCTCGGCCCTCGCCGAGGCCGCCTCGACGCTGCCCACCGGCAACGGCGCCGAGGAGGGCGTCGTCTGCCCGCCGATGGTCGCCGCCGATGCGCGCGACCGCGTCGCCGCGGCCGCCGAGCGAGCGATCGAGCAGGGCTCGGAGGTCGTCGTCGACGGGCGCGACCGGACGAACGCCGCCGGCGCGCTGATGGGCCCGACGATCCTGACCGTCTCCGACCCCGAGTCCGAGTTGGCGCGCGAGGAGCTGTTCGGTCCGCTGCTGGCGCTGCTCGAGGTCGAGGATCTCGACGAGGCCCTCGAGTTCGTCAACTCCTCCCGCTACGGCAATGCCGCGGTGATCTTCACGTCCTCGGGCGAGGCGGTCCGCCGCTACCGCAACGAGGTCGAGGCCGGCATGGTCGGCGTCAACGTCGGCGTTCCCGCGCCCGTCGCCTGGTTCCCGTTCGCGGGCTGGAAAGACTCGATGGTCGGCGACCTCCACGCCAACGGCCACGACGCCGTCGAGTTCTACACCCGCAAGAAGGTCGTCACAACCCGCTGGCAGCCGGCCAAGAAGGGCGCCGCGTTCGGCACCCACTGACGGCTCGCGACCACCGGGCCAGGGGACGGTGACCCCCCGGCCTCCGGCGCTTACGGAGTTCGGCCGCGGGGCCACCGTCCCCCGGCCCTCGATCTTGCTCCTGTCGGGTGCCGCCGGATCGATAGGGCATGCCGGCTGCTTCGGTCCCTCCTCCTGAGAGGAGGGCCGGCACATAAGTCGGCTTTGGACTACGGGAAAGTTGCGTAGTCAATAGGGTGCCGGGCGGAGATCGTCGTCCTTGTCCAACGGCGAGAGGAGAGCAAGTGGAGAGCGCGACCGGGCCCTCGGCGGGCCCACACCCCCTGCCGAGACACCGTCTTCGGCCGCCTCGGGCGGCGACAAGGGCCTGAAGGGCGGGGCCATCGGCTTCGCGTCGAGCGTCGTCATCGGCGTCGCCTCGACCGCTCCCGGCTACAGCCTCGCGGCGAGCCTCGGCTTCGTCGTCGCGGCCGGCGTCGGCCTGTTCTCGCCGGCGGTGCTCTGGGTCGCGTTCCTGCCGATGCTCTGCATCGCCTTCGCCTACTACTACATGAACCGCCAGGACCCGGACTGCGGCACCACGTTCACCTGGGTGACCTCGGCGATGGGCCCGTCGATCGGCTGGATCGGGGGCTGGGCGATCATCGTCGCCGACGTCATCGTCATGGCGAACCTCGCCCAGATCGCCGGCCTCTACAGCTTCCTGCTGGTCGGCATCGACGCACCGTCGACCATCGCGGTGACCTGTATCGGCGTGATCTGGATCGCGATCATGACGGCCATCTGTTACATCGGGATCGAGCTTTCGGCCCGGACGCAGATCGCGTTGCTAGGCGCCGAGATCCTCGCGCTCGCGGCCTTCGCCGTGGTCGCCCTGGTCCGGGTCTACGCCGGCGACTACCCCGACTCGATCGACCCCAGCCTCGGCTGGCTCAACCCGCTCAACATCGACAGCACGACCGCGCTCATCAACGGAGTCCTGATCGCGGTCTTCATCTACTGGGGATGGGACAGCGCGGTGACCGTCAACGAGGAGACCGAAGACCCGACCGAGGGGCCGGGGAGATCCGCGGTCGTCTCGACCCTGATCCTGCTCGCGATCTACGTGATCGTGGCGATCGCGGCCCAGGCGGTCCACGGTGAGGAGTTCCTGAAGCAGAACAAGGACGACGTCCTCTCCGCGCTCGGGCTCGACGTCCTCGGATCGCCGCTCGACAAGATCCTGATCATCGCCGTGCTGACATCGGCGGCGGCGTCGACGCAGACGACGATCCTGCCGACTGCGCGGACGTCGCTTTCGATGGGCGCCGTCAGGGCGCTGCCGAAGATCTTCGCCCGCGTCCATCCCCGCTATCAGACCCCCGACTTCTCGACGCTGCTGATGGGCGGCCTCTCGATCGTCTGGTACTTCGGCCTGACGCTGATCAGCGAGGACATCCTCGGCGACTCGATCGCCGCGCTCGGGCTGATGATCGCCTTCTACTACGGGCTGACCGGCTTCGCCTGCGCCTGGTTCTACCGGCGCGAGCTGACGACCAGCGTCAAGTCGTTCTTCGCGGTCGGCGTGATGCCGTTCCTCGGCGGGGTGACGCTCACCTACGTGCTGATCAAGTCGATCAGCGAGCTCGCCGAGCCCGGCAAGCGCGACGTTCTCGGCATGGGGCCGCCGCTGGCGATCGCGATCTTCTTCGCGATCCTCGGCGTCGTCGTCATGGTCCTGCAGCGGATCGCCGATCCCGAGTTCTTCAAGCGGAAACCGTCGGTGGCCGAACCGGGGTCGCTGGCGCCGAAAACGGAGGCAGCCTCATGAACAACGAGATCATCGTCGGCTACGACGGCACCGGCTGCGGGCATGCCGCCCTCGACCTCGCCTGCGACCTCGCCAAGGGCCTCGGCTCGAAGCTGGTCATCGCCTACGGCTACCAGCCCTACCAGGGGGCCGGCGAGATCGGCACGCAGCGGGAGATCATGCGCGACCAAGGGCAGGCCTTCGTCGACGAGGGCGTAGCGACCGCGACCGGATGCGGCGTCGAGGCCGAGGGTGCCCTGATCCCCCAGCGCCCGGCCGCGGCGCTGGCTTCGATCGCCGAGGAGCGCGACGCCCGGATGATCGTCGTCGGCACCTACGGCGACAGCCCGATCAAGGGCGCGATCCTCGGGTCAACCCCGCACAAGCTGGTCCAGATCGCCGACGTGCCGGTCGTGGTGACTCCGGCCGCCGGCGCGTAGTCGGACGCACTCCGAGCCCCTCGGAACCTGCCGAGGGCCGAGTGCTAGAGCTCGCCGAGCTTGCGGATCTGGAAGGCCCGGACGATGTCGGTGACGCCCGACATCAGCGCCCAGATCCCGGCGAAGACGAGGAGCGTGTACTGCTTCTCGATGAAGAACTGGCCGCCCGTCCAGAAGGCCAGGATCACCATCAGGATGCCGGCGCCGAGGCCGAGCCACCAGACGTCGCTCTCCTCGCGCTCGGCGAAGGCCTGGATGATCCAGAAGATCCCGACGATCAGGAACAGGAAGCCGAGGATGTCGGCGATCGCGGCGAACGTGTCCTCGGGGGATATGAACGCGACCACCCCTGCGATCACGAACAGGAAGCCGAACAGCAGGAACATCCAGCGACCCCGCTCGACCATCCCGGCGATCGCGAACTGCTGCAGGCCGCTGACGAAGAACATCAACCCGATCAGGACGCCGACGGTGGTGATCGAGGCCTGGTCGAACTGGAGGATGACCAGCGAGATCACGATCCAGCCGATCCCGAACACCAGCCACAGCCACCAGAACCTCGAGAGGCCGCGGAGCAGCTCGCGCCCCTCCGGCCCGGTCATCATCGGACTTCCTTCCATCGTCACTCCCAGTTCGCGAATAAGACCTGCGCCGTAACGTGAGTTCGCCGCCGTGGGGCGGATTCCTCGCGCCTCAGCGGCCGACGTGGATGCCGAGCAACTCCGGGATCCCGCTGACGATGCGGGTGATCGGACCCGGTCTGCGGCCCTGCTCCTCGGCCATCTCCTTGCGGATGATCGCGCGGCGGATGATCGCGCCGCCGGCGAAGCGGAAGGGCTCGGGCGGGACGCTGACCGGCGGCGGGTCGACGATCGGCAGGCGGGTGAACGAGTCGCGGCGATCGAGGGCCAGCGAGGCGAGGGCGCGTCCGACCATCTGCGAGGGGCCGACGCCGTGGCCGGTGTAGCCGAACCCGGCGAAGCTGCGCTCGCCGACCGAGCGGACGACGGGCAGGTGGGTCGGCGAGACGTCGATCGGCCCGCCCCAGGCGTGAGTGATCTCGCGGCCCTCGAGCCCGGGGAAGAAGCGCAGCAGGTCGGCCCTGACAGCTTCCGTCAGCTGCGGGTCGATCTCGGCGCGGCCGTGAACGTTGGCGCCGCGGACGATCTTGCCGCCCCCCCAGCCGAAGGCGATCCGCCCGTCCCGGGTCGTGCGGAAGTAATGGACCATGTGCCGGGAGTCGGTGATGCACTCGCCACCGGTCCAGCCGAGCTGCTCGAGCAGGTCGGGGACGGGCTCGGTGATGACCATGTGGCTCGAGGTGACGGTGAGCGAGCGCCGCAGCGGCCGGAACCGGAGCAGCGACCCGCCGGCGGCGAGGACGGCGGAACGGGCCCGCACCGTCCCGCCGGGCGTCGTTGCGACGACGCCGCCGTCGCGCTCGGCCAGCGCGTCGACGCGGGTGTGCTCGTGGACATCGACCCCGGCCTCGACGATCCGCTCGCGCAGCCCGGCGGCGAGCCGGGCGGGCTGGACGGTCGCGGCCACCGGGTAGAAGGCGGCGGACCGGAACAGCGGCGAGTCGCAGCGGGCGCGGATGCCCTCGTGGTCGAGGACCTCGATCCGCCCCCCCTCGCCGAGCTCGGCGCAGGCCTCGGCGACGGGATCCCACGCATGATCGAAGAAGGGCGCGGTCGACGCCTGCAGGTAACCGGCGCGGGTGAACCAGGCGTCGACCCCCTGCTCATCGCACCAGCGGCCGATCGCGTCGACCGAGTCGTCGCCGGCGTGGACCATCTCGATCGCGGCGCGGTCGCCGAAGTTGCGCCGCAGGGTCGGCAGGCTGAAGCCCATCGAGTTGACGAAGCCGCCGTTGCGCCCACTGGGCCCGAACCCGCAGCGGTCGGCCTCGACGAGCACGACCCGGGCGTCCGGGTCCTCCTGCTTGATCCACCAGGCCGCCCAGAGGCCGGTGTAGCCGCCGCCGACGACGAGGACGTCCGCGACGGTGTCCTCGGTCAGCGCCGGCAGCGAAGGGGTGCCCTCGAGCCCGGCCTCCTCGATCCAGTATCCGTGTGCGTCGTGCCGCATGGGGTGCAGGCGGGCGCCCTAGAAGGTCTGGGGTGCCTCCACCGCGCGCGAGGTACTGCGATCGATCATCGTCGCCTGCACGTCGCGGACGGGCTCGCCGGGCTCACGGATGCGCCGCGTCCACTCCCCCTCCGCGTCGAGCATCCAGGCGCCCGCGTTGTCGGCGAGGCTCAGGTCGAGGATCTCGATCATCTCGTGGCGGACGCCCTCGTCCTCGACCGGGATGATGAGCTCGACCCGGTTGTAGAGGTTGCGCGGCATCAGGTCGGCGGAGCCGGTGTAGACGCGCGTCTCGTCGGGGCGCTCGAAGCAGTAGATCCGCGAATGCTCGAGGAAGCGGCCGAGGACGGAGACGACCGAGATGTTCTCGGAGACCCCCTCCACGCCGGGCCGCAGCGCGCAGATCCCGCGGACGTTGAGCTCGATCCGGACGCCGGCCTGCGAAGCGCGGTAGAGCGCCTGGATCGTCCGCGGATCGAGCAGCGAGTTCATCTTCATCCGGATCCGGGCCGGGCGCTCGGGGCTGTGGGCCTCGATCGTGCGGTCGATCTCGGCCAGGAGTCCCTCGGAGAGGTTGAACGGCGCGATCAGCGCCTTCCGGTAGTTCTGCGGGCGGGCGTAGCCGGTCAGGTAGTTGAACATCTCGGCGATGTCGGAGCAGATGTCGGGGTCGACCGTGAAGATCCCGAGGTCGGTGTACAGGCGCGCGGTCTTCGGGTTGTAGTTGCCGGTCCCGATGTGGGCGTAGTGACGGACGCCGTCGCCCTCGCGGCGGGCGATGAGGACGCACTTCGCGTGCGTCTTCAGCGCCGGGATGCCGTAGACGACGTGGACCCCGGCCTGTTCGAGCTTCTTCGCCCAGCGAATGTTCGCCTGCTCGTCGAAGCGCGCCTTCAGCTCCACCATGCAGACGGCCTGCTTGCCGCGCTCCGACGCCTGGATCAGGGCCGGGACCAGCGGCGAGTCGTCGCTGGTCCGGTACACGGTCTGCTTGATCGCGAGGACGTCGGGGTCGTTGACCGCCTGGCGGACGAACGCTTCGACCGACGTCTGGAACGAGTCGTAGGGGTGATGGACGAGGATGTCGCCCTCGCGAATCGCGGCGAGCAGGTCCATCGTCTGGCCCTCGGGGGCCTGCAGGCGGGTCTGGGTGACCGGTGAGAACGGCGGGAAGCGGAGGTCCTCGAAGCCGGAGACGCCGGCGATGTCGAAGAGGTCGTCCATGCCGATCCAATCGACGTCGTAGACCTGGTCGGCGCCGATCCCGAGCAGCGAGACGAGGCGCTCGCGCAGGCGCGGATCGAGCTCACCCTCGAGCTCGAGCCGGATCACCTCGCCGAAACGGCGGCGGCGGATCTCCTCCTCGACGGCGCGACGGAGGTCGTCGGCCTCGTCGGAGACGTCGTAGTCGGTGTCGCGGGTGACGCGGAAGAGGGTGTGCCCGACGACCTCCATGCCGGGGAAGAGCGCCTCGAGGTTGTGGGAGATCACGTCCTCGAGCGCGACGAAGGTCCGCCCGTCGCCGATCGGCAGGTAGCGGCGGAGCAGCTCCTTCGGCACCTTGACCCTGGCCATCACCTCGGAGTCCTGCACCGGATCGCGGAGGACGACGAGAAGGCTGAGCGAGAGGTTCGAGATGTACGGGAAGGGGCGACCGACCCCGAACACGAGCGGCGTCAGCGCCGGGAAGACACGGCTGTTGAAGAGCTCGTCGATCTCGGCGAGCTCCTCCGTGCTCGCCTCCGCGTAGGAGACGATCCGGATGCCGCGCTCGGCCATCGCCGGAACGAGCTCATCGACGAGACAGTGCTCGAGGCGCGCGCGCTGGGAGATCGCCCGCTCGCGGACCGCGGCGAGGACCTCGGCCGGGGGGATGCCGTCGGCGCCGCCTGCGGTCAGCGCCGCGACGATCTTGTCGTGGACGCCGGCGACGCGCACCATGTAGAACTCGTCGAGGTTGCTCTCGTAGATGGCGCAGAACTTGAGCCGCTCGAGCAGCGGCAGCGTTGTGTCCTCGGCGAGCTGGAGGACCCGATCGTTGAAGTCCATCCACGACAGCTCGCGGTTGAAGTAGAGCCATGAGTCCTCGAGGTCGATGGCCTCGGCGGGCACGGCGGCGGGCACCGAGGGGGCATCCGGAGCGGGGCCGCCGTTGACGGCGGCGGCGTCCCTCTCGATGTCGAGTTCGCTCACTGCCTCAACTGTAGAGCGCCGGGGTCCTCGGGGGGACGCCGGTCGCACGAGCTGAAAGCAGGCCGCCCACTTCGGGCGTGGCGCGGGCGACGGCCAGCGAGTAGCC
>JADFCZ010000105.1 GCA_018263295.1 Conexibacter sp. | reverse complement strand
GTGTCGGTCCAGCCCCGGTAGTAGCCGGCCAGGAGGCCGGCGATGACGCCGAAGATCGTCGCCAGCGTGGTCGCGGCGAAGGCGACGATCAGCGAGACGCGGGCGCCGTAGATCGTCCTGCTGAGGACGTCGCGGCCGAGCTGATCGATCCCGAACCAGTGATCGGTGGAGGGACCGGTCGGCGTGGCGAACAGGGGATCGAGCGCGTCGGTGTCTCGTGCGTCGGGATCAGGGAGGCCGAGGACCGAGACGATGACTGGAGCGAAGATCGCCACGAGGACCAGGAAAGCGATGAAGATGACCGAGGCCATCGCGAGCCGGTCTTCCTTGAACCGGTTCCAGAAGAGCTTCCCCGGGGACTTCGGAGGAGCCGTGAAGTCGAACTCGACGAGTTCGGCGGAACCGCCGACAGGCGCTTCCTTCTCCTCACGAAATTCACTCGCTTCCAAGCTGCCCCACTTGGGTTGGGTTGGACTGATCGGGGCGTCGCCGCCCTCCCTGTGCGTGGCTCACACTAGCGCTTCCTGAGCAAGCTTCAGCGGCCGGCCACTCGCGCGCAATACCCCTTCCGTCCAGGGGCAAAACGGCGGTCGGATCAGGCGGGGCGGTCGAAACGGCGGCTCAGGAAGGCGGCGATGTCCTCGATCGCGCCCCGCGAGGTGGCGAGGAGCCGAGCGAAGAGCTGGAAGTCGTGGAACATCCCGTCGAAGCGCTGGAGCTCGACCTCGACCCCAGCCGCGTAGGCGCGGTCGGCGAAACGGGTCGAGTCGTCGAGGAGGATCTCGTCGGTCCCGACCTGGACCAGCGTCGGCGGCAGCGTCCGGAGCTCGGCGAACAGCGGCGAGATCCGCGGGTCGTCGAGGTGCAGGCCGGCGGCGTGGTTGCGGGCCGCCGCCGCGAGCGCCTCCCGCTTCAGCATCGGGTCGCGACGGCCGACGAGGCCGATGCTCGCGCCGGAGAGGGAGAGGTCGAGCCAGGGCGAGATCAGGACGAGGGCCGCCGGGGTCGGCAGCCCCATCTCGCGCAGCGAGCGGACCGTCGAGACCGAGAGGCCGCCGCCGGCCGAATCGCCGACGACCGCCGTCCGGCCCGGCAGGTGGCCGAGCTCGAGCACGGCCCGGTAGGCGGCGAAGACGTCGTCGGTCGGCGCCGGCTGGGTGTGCTCGGGCGCGAGCCGGTAGTCGGGGAGATAGACGTCGGCTCCGGTCGCCGTCGCGAGCCAGGAGGCGAAGCCGGCGTACATGTCGCCGCCGCCGATCTCGAACGCCCCGCCGTGGACGTAGAGGATGGCGTCGCGACCCGCCGGGTCGACCGTCCCGACGCTGTCCGGATCCGTCTTCCGCAGCCGCAGCACCGAAAGCTCACCGACCCAGATCTCGCTGCGCTCGACTCCGCTCGGCCCACCGGTGACCTTGGTGATCGCGGCGATCCAGCGGCGCTGGAACGAGATCGGCAGCCGCGACCCGAGCACGGGCTTGATGAACAGCCGCAGCGAGAGCCGCGAGAGGGCAAGGAGCAGCTTCTCCATCGGGTCGAACCATATGCCGTCGGGCGTGCGTTCCGGAGGCTGTCGAGCGGGGCGAGAGGTGGTTCAGCTGGAAATGGGGATGTGAAAGGTGCGAAAGCGCCCTTCACGCCCGCGGCATCTCACTGGGCCGAGTTTGGGGTCTATATGACCCCCAACCCGGCCCAACGCGAGGGCTTGCTCGCCACTGATCGGGATTAGGCGTCCATAGCAACCACAATCCCGATCAGTACCCCGGCCACCCGACCCCTTCCCAGCCAGACCGACTCCCGCCTTGGCCACCAACCCGTCGGGCAAACACGCCAGCCGACCCGAGTCTGGCGGCGGGTGGCGCGGGGGAGGGCTCCCATCGCACCGAGCAATGCCGGTGGCGCAGGTGCGACGGGACACCCCCGCGACAGGACCCGCCGCTCTACACAGTCCGCCGGGAACGCCACCGGAGCCCATTCGGCGGCCCGACGCGAACGGCAGGGCGGAGCCCTGAGAGTCGCGCAGGTATCTAGGATGCGAACGCAATGGAGCAGGTCGCATTCTTCGCTGGCGCCATCGGCGCACTCGGGGGCGCGATCGCCGTCATCGCGCTGCGGAACCCCTTCTACAGCGTGCTCGCCCTGGTCGTTCACCTGTTCTCGCTCGCGGGGCTGTTCCTGCTGCTGCACGCCGAGTTCGTGGCGGCCGCGCAGGTCGTCGTCTACGCCGGCGCGGTCATGGTCCTCTACGTCTTCGTCGCCGCCTACGTCGGCGGATTCGAGGAGCCGCTCTGGGACGCGATCCCGGGCCAGCGGATCCTCGCGCCGCTCGTCGCGGGTGCCCTCTTCATCGAGCTGTCCGTCGCCGTCCTCGGCTCGGGTCTGAAGTCGCTCGGGACCGAGGGCGCCACGATCCCGGTCGGCTTCGGCTCGCCCGAGGCGGTCGGCCGACTGCTGCTCGAGCGCTTCCTGATCCCGTTCGAGGCGGCGTCGCTGCTGCTCCTGATCGCCGCGGTCGGCGCGGTCGTGCTCGCCGCCCGCAGGCCCGACCCGGAACGCCCGCTCGAGGCCGACAACGTGGAGGGGGCGGCCTGATGGACACGACCTGGTACCTCGTCCTCAGCGCCCTGCTGTTCGCCACCGGTGCCGGCGGCGTCCTCATCCGGCGCAGCCCGCTCGTGATCCTCCTCTGTCTCGAGCTGATGCTGAACAGCGCCAACCTGGCGCTGCTCGCGTTCGGGCGCAACCTCGGCAACGCCGACGCCCAGATCTTCGCGATGGTCGTGATGGTCGTCGCCGCCTGCGAGGTCGTGGTCGGCCTCGGCCTGATCGTTGCGATGTACCGGCGCCGGATCCCGCTCGACGTCGACGAGAACCGGGGGCTCCGCGGATGAGCGTCACGACCTGGGGATGGCTGATCCTCGCCTTCCCCCTCGCCGGCTCGATCCTGATCGGCCTGCTCTACCGGGTCCTCCCCGCGAAGGCGGCCGGAGCGATCGGGACGCTGGCGATCGCCGCCGCCTTCGCCTGCTCGATCGCAGCCCTGCTCGCGATGCTCGGCGACCCGGCCGAGGAGCGCGAGTACGCGAACACGCTCTACGACTACGCCGGCGCCGCCGGGATCCCGTTCGAGCTCGGGATCTTCGTCGACCAGCTCTCGATCTTCATGGCGCTCGTCGTCACCGGCGTCTCGATGCTGATCCACCTCTACTCGTTCGCCTACATGGGCGGCGACGCGGGTTATCGGCGCTTCTTCTCGTACCTGAACTTCTTCGTCTTCTCGATGCTGCTGCTGGTCCTCGCCGGCAACTACGTGCTGCTGATCGTCGGCTGGGCCTTCGTCGGCTACGCCTCCTACGCGCTGATCAGCTTCTGGTACCGGCGCAAGACGGCGACCGCGGCCGGCATGAAGGCGTTCGTGATCAACGTGATCGGCGACATCGGCCTCGTCTTCGCGGCGATCCTGCTGATCAAGGAGCTCGGCGTCAGCGACTACACGTCGGTCTTCGAGAAGGCGCCCGAGGCGTTCACGACGAACGAGTGGACGATCGTCGCGATCTGCCTGCTGCTGATGGTCGGCGCGTTCGCGAAGTCGGCGCAGGTCCCGTTCCACACCTGGCTCGCCGACGCCATGGAGGGCCCGACCCCCGTCAGCGCGCTGATCCACGCCGCGACCATGGTCACCGCCGGCGTTTACCTGATCGGCCGCTCCTACCCCCTCTTCAACCTCGCCCCGACGGCCGCCGACATCGCCGCGTTCATCGGCCTCGCGACGCTGCTGATGGCGGCGACGATCGCGCTCGTCGTCACCGACCTGAAGCGGATCATCGCGTTCTCGACGATGAGCCAGATCGGTTACATGATCGTCGGCGTATCGATCGGCGCCTACAGCGCCGGCTTCTTCCACCTGATGACGCACGCCTTCTTCAAGGCGCTGCTCTTCATGGCCGCCGGCTCGATCATCTCGGCGATGGCGGCGATCCAGGACATCGACCGGATGCGCGGCTTCCGCAAGGCGATGCCGTTCACCTGTGCGGTGTTGATCTGCGGCGCCCTCGCGCTCGCCGGCTTCCCGGGCACCGCCGGCTTCTTCAGCAAGGACGAGATCCTCTCGTTCGCCGCGGTCCGCGGCGGCATGTACTGGATCTTCGCCGTCGGCGGCTACCTCGGCGCCATCCTCACCGCGTTCTACTCGTTCCGGATCGTCTTCCGGGTCGTCTACGGCGAGCCGTGCGAGGAGGCCAAGGAGCTCGAGGGGGGCCACATCCACCACGCCGCTCCGGTCAATCCGGCGACCGGCGAGACCGAGGACTACGAGGTCGGCTTCCCCGCCGAGGAGCACCACATCGCCGAGCGCGAGTGGCCGATGAAGATCGCGATGAGCATCCTCGCCTTCGGCGCTCTGTTCGGCGGGTTGATCCAGATCCCGGGCGTGACGGACGTGCTCGGGCACTTCCTCGAGCCGGTCTTCGAGTCCTCGCCGATCGCGAGCACGGTCCACGTCTCGACCACCGACGCCTACATCGGGATGACGGTCGGCGGGCTCTGCTCGCTGCTCGGAATCGGCGCCGCCTTCTACATGTACATGGTCGCCCCGGGCTCGACCCTGCGGCTCCGGGACCGCTTCCGCGGCGTGCACGACTTCCTCTTCAACCGCTGGTACTTCGACGAGCTGATCGACGCGGCGATCTACAAGCCCGTCGTCGCCTGCGGGCGGTTCGCCAACGACACGTTCGAGCGGGTCGTCGTCAACGGCCTCGTCCGCGGCACCAGCGGCGGAGTCAGCGGCGCCGGGCAGATCGTCAAGACCGCCCAGTCGGGGTTCGTCCGCTTCTACGCCCTGCTCGTCATCGGCGGCCTCGCCGCGGTCGGCCTCTACTTCCTGCTGGTGGCCTCGTGATGCTGACCTGGATCGTCTTCATCCCCGTCGCGGTCGGCCTGATCGGCTTCCTGCTGCCGTCGCGGATCGTCGGTTGGTGGGCGCTGCTCGGCACGCTCGTCTCGCTCGGGCTCGCGATCTCGCTCGTCGCCGGCTTCGACTCGTCGGGCGGCCTGCAGGAAGTAGTCGACGAGAGCTGGATCCCGCAGCTCGGGGTCCGCTTCCAGCTCGGGGTCGACGGGCTCAGCCTCTTCCTCGTCCTGCTGACGTCGCTCCTGTGGACGGCGACCGTGCTCTGGTCGGCGCTCCAGTACCCCGACCGGCCCCGCAACTACTTCTTCATGCTCGGCCTCGCGCAGACGGCGACGCTCGGGGCGTTCCTGGCCCAGGACCTGCTGCTCTTCGTCCTCTTCTTCGACCTGATGCTGATCCCGTTCTACTTCCTGATCGGGCAGTGGGGCACCGGCGACCGGGTCCGGGCGACGATCAAGATGATCATCTACACCCTGATCGGGTCGCTGCTGATGCTGGTCGCGGCGATCGCGACCGCCGTCCTCAGCGCCGACTCGGTCGGCGGGTTGACGTTCTCGATCGAGATCCTCCGTCAGGTTCCGCTGCCGACCGGCAGCCAGTACTGGATCTTCGCCTTCTTCTCGCTCGCCTTCCTGGTGAAGATGCCGGCCTTCCTCGTCCACGGCTGGGTCGCCGACGCCTACAAGGCGTGCCCGCTGCCGGTGCTCGTCCTGCTCGGCGGGGTGTTGTCGAAGGTCGCCGCGTACGGCTTCCTGCGGATCGTCATGCCACTCTTCCCCGACGCCGCGATCCAGTTCCAGGACCTGCTCCTGATCGCCGGCGTCGTCTCGATCCTCTACGGCTCGGCGATGGCGTTCACCCAGACCGACGTGCGGCTGATCGTCGCCTACTCGTCGATCGCCCAGATGGGCTTCATCACGATCGGCATCTTCAGCCTCAGCGGCTCCGGCGGCGACGGAGCTGTGATCCAGATGGTCAACCACGGCCTCGTGGTCGCCCCGGTGTTCCTGATAATCGCGATCCTCGCCGAGCGCTCCGGCACCGAGGACGTCCGCGAGATGGGCGGGATGGCGCGGAACGCGCCGGTGCTCGCGGTCCTCTTCGTGATCGTCGCGATGGCGCTGCTGGCCATCCCCGGCTCGGCCAACTTCGTCGGCGAGTTCTTCATCCTCAAGGGCGTCTTCGAGACGGACGTCGCGATCGCCCTGATCGCCTCGATCGGGATCGCGCTCGCCGCCTTCTACTCGCTGCGGATGTACCAGCGGACGATGCACAACCGCGAGGCCGCGCCCGGCGTCTCGCGCGAGATCGCGCTCCGCGAGGCCGTCGTCGTCGTGCCGCTCGTCCTCTGCATCGTCGGCCTCGCCCTCTACCCCGGCCTGATCACGACCCGCGGCGAGAACGCGGTCGACCGCAGCCTCGCCGCCGTCAACCCGGATCCGCAGCCCGCCCCCGAGGCCGCCGCCGCGGCTGACCGCGGCTGGACCGGATACGCGCCGGTCGCCGAGGGGAGCGCGCCGTGATCGACACCCCGGACATCGACTACGCGGCGCTCTCGCCGGTCATCGCGCTCGTCACGGGGATCGTCGTCGTCCTCCTCGTCGGGCTGATCGGGCCGCGCGGCAGGCGCGGGCTGTCCTCGGCGCTGACGCTGCTGACCCTCGGCACCACCGCCGGGCTGATGATCTGGCAGCTCGGCGAGCCCGACACCGACCTCGTCGCCGGCGCGCTCCGCAGCGACGGGCTCTCGCTGACGATCGGCCTGATCGTGGTCGCCGCGGCGGCGTTCGTGATCCCGCTCCAGCTCCGCGATCCCGCCGCCGAGGAGGCCGGCTTCGGCGAGACGCACACGCTGCTGCTCGGGTCGGTGCTCGGGATGGTCCTGCTCGCGGAGGCCCAGAACCTGATCTCGCTCTTCGTCGCCCTCGAGCTGCTCTCGATCCCGCTCTACGTGCTCTGCGGCTCGCATCGCTCGCGCACGCAGTCGCTCGAGTCGGGGCTCAAGTACCTGATCGTCGGCTCGATCGGCTCGGCGACCCTGCTCTACGGCTCGGCCTTCATCTACGGCGGCTCCGGCGGCGCCACCGACTTCACGGCGATCGCCGAGGGCATCGGCACCGACCTCGCCGACGACCCACTGGTCCTGATCGGGATCGCGTTCGTCGCCGTCGGCCTCGCCTTCAAGGTCTCGATCGCGCCCTTCCACCAGTGGACGCCGGACGTCTACCAGGGCGCCCCGACCCCGATCACCGCGTTCATGGCGGTCGCCACGAAGGCGGCGGCGTTCGCCGTCTTCGCCCGCTTCTTCATCACCGCGCTCGGGCCGTCGGCCGACCAGTGGCAGCCGGCCCTCGCCGCCCTCGCCGCGATCACGATCATCGTCGGCAACGTCGGCGCACTCGGCCAGGACTCGCTGAAGCGGATGCTCGGCTACTCCGGCGTCGCCCAGGCCGGCTACATGCTCACCGGCCTGCTCGTCGGCTCGATCGCCGGCATCGACGCCCTCGTCTTCTACCTCGCCGCCTACACGCTGATGAACCTCGCGGCCTTCGCGGTGATCGCCATCCGCGAGCGCGAGACGCCGCTCGGCGACGACATCACCGCCGTCCAGGGCCTCGGCCGCGACCGGCCCGAGCTCGCCTGGCCGCTGACGATCTCGATGCTCGCCCTCGCCGGCCTACCCGGGACCGCGGGCTTCATGGGCAAGCTCTTCCTGATCGAGGCCGCGGTCGCCGCCGAATACACCTGGCTCGGCGTCTTCATCGTCGTCGGCTCGATGATCTCCCTCGCCTATTACCTGCGGGTCATCGCGGCGATCTGGATGCGCCCGGCCCCGCGCCTCGCCCCGGCGATCGCCGGCGCCGCCCCCGAGGCGGAGGCCGGGGCCGCGGAGCCGCCCAGCCGGACCGGCCGCGCCGGCCGCGCCCTCGACGGCACCCCGAGCGGCGGCCGCTGCTGGCTCGTCCTCGGCGCGATCATCGTCACCAGCGCGGCAACCATCGTCTTCGGCATCGTTCCCTCGCCGCTGATCGACTTCTCGATCCACGCGGGCGAGGCGATCATTTCGATGCTCGGCGTCTAGAAGGTTTTCTCCAAGCGTCCGGGCCTTCTCGCCTCAGCTCGGACTCGCTGGCGGAAAAGTACCCACCACGGGTGGAAATCCGCCCACGAGCACAGTGAGCCGAATCGCGCGCCCCTAGTCAGATCCCGAAGCGGCAGCTCTTCGTCTGGTTGCGGCCGCCGCCGCCCTTGCAGCCGTCCTTGCCGGCGCCGCCCTCGAGGCGGTCGCGGCCGCCGTTGCCGATCAGGCGGTCCTTGCCCTTGCCGCCGCAGAGGATGTCGCCGCCCTTGTTGCCCTTGACCTTGTCGTTGCCGCCGAGAGCGGCGATGACGTCGTGGCCGCCGGTCCCGCGCAGCGTCTCGGTCTTGGACGTGCCGACGATCGTCGCCACCTTGCGGCCGCAGCGGAGGGGGCCGATCGATGGCCAGCCGCGCCGCTCGGCGGCGTACATGCGCCTGATCGTCTTCCCGAAGTAGGGCCCGTACAGGCTCTTCTGGCGGCGCGCGTACAGGTGGCTGGTGTCGGAGACGATGAAGCTCCCCTGCGCGACCCAGCCGCCGCCGCTCGCGCCCTGCTTCATGTCGCACTTGATCCCGCGCCCGCGGGGCCCACCCGAGCGGCCCGGGTCCTTGATCTGCTTGGAGTCGCAGCGGATCAGCTTGAACCCGTTGTAGGCGGGCTTGCCGCGCGCCGGGTACCCGTAGGCGGAGATGCGCTGGTTCCGCGGCTGGTTGAAGCCGATGCCGCGCGAGCCGACGACCTTCTGCAGCGATCCGAACGGGCTCTGCTTGACCCGGAGCATCGCGGTGTCGTAGTCGAACTTGCCGCCCCGGGCCCAGCCGCCCGGCGTGATCAGGTGCTGGACCGGCCAGACGCCGTAGGGGATCCGGTTCCGGGCGAGCCCGGGTACGAAGGAGAGGTTGGTCGCGAAGACCCCGCTGCCGCCCGCGTCGATCGCGCAGTGGCCGGCGGTGACGACGAGGTTGCCCGACTCCGAGCTGACGACGGTCGCCGAGCAGGAGAAGTTGCCGACCCCCGGGAAGGTTCCGACGAGCTTGCCGTGCACCCGGTTCGGGTACTTGCCGGTCTTCCGGACCCAGACGCTCTTCAGTGCGCCTCCGGTCGCGGCCGCCGGGTCCGGGGCGACGGTGCGGACGGCGCCGGCCGTCCCGCCGCTCGCGTCGACGACGAGCGGCTCCGCCTTCGCGATCCGTTCCGGCGTCCAGTAGTCGTTCGCGGCCTCGCGGCCGAGCGAGTGGGACGGGGGCATCGTCACGAACCCTCCGTCCCCGGCCCGCGCCCCCGCCGGCGCGATCGCCGCCGCCGCGACGACGATCGCCACAATCCCCAATCCCGACCGCCGGTTCCCGCCGATGCGCATCCGTCCACCTCCGTGTGTTCGACCTTCCGTTGCCGGCCCTGCCAGGCCGCGAGGCGGCGATCTTAGACACGTCGGCCGCCCCATCCCTACGGTTCCCGAATGCTCCATCACGTCACCCTCGAGACCACCGCAACCGGCGCCGACCGGTTCGCCGTCCTGCTCGGTGCGATCGGCTTCGCCGAGGTCGCGCCGCCCGCGGCGCTGAGCGGCGGCTACCGGTGGTTCGACCGCGACGGCACGCAGGTGCACCTCGCCATCGTCGCCGGGCCGGTCGCGCCGCCCGTCGGGCACGCCGCGTTCGTCGCGGCGCCGCTCGATCCGGTCGTGGATCGGCTCGCGGAGCTCGGCTTCCAAGTCGGCGAGCGGCGTCGCCACTGGGGTGCGCGGCGGGTCTCGATCGCCGCGCCGGACGGCCATCGGGTCGAGCTGATGGAGGCTCCGCCGGACGCGGGCTGACCGCGCCGCGCCCCGCCGGTCGAGTTCGTAGCATCGTCGCCCCTTGCGTTATCCGGTCGAAACCTTCACCGCCGAGGAGCGGAGCGCCCTCGAGCCCCACTTCAGCAACCTCGACCGGCCCGTCTTCGCGCTGACGAACCTGCCGGAGACCGTCAAGGGAGCGCTGTTCGCGCGCTACTCCCGCTACCAGGGCACGCTGCGGCGGCTCTACCTCGACGAGTTCGCCGCCGACGCCCCCGCGGGCAGCCGGCCCTTCGACGGCGCCGAGGGCGAGCGCGCCGCCCAGCTCTACGAGCGGATCTTCATCGGCTACGGCGACGACTCCGTCGCCCAGCTCGGCGGGGCCCACCTCGCCTGCGAGTGGGTCAGCAACGTGCTGACGAAGGTGCTCCAGCGCGGTCGCCTCGCCGCCTACCTCGAGCAGTCGACGCGGTACATCCCCTACGACGCCCCGATGGAGGCCGGCGCCGAGCAGGGCTCGCCCGGGAGCTGGCGCTACTGGCGCAACGACGACCTCGGTCCCGAGTTCGGCGCGGCCATGGACGAGATCTTCTCCATCTACTCGCAGACCCTGCGCGACGTCCGCGCCTGGGCCGAGCAGCGCTGGCCGCGCGGCGACGAGCCGCAGAGCGCCTGGGAGCGCTCGATCAAGGCGAAGGCGCTCGACCTGCTGCGCGGCCTCCTCCCCGCCTCGACCCTCTCGCACGTCGGCATCTACGCGTCCGGGCAGGCCTACGAGCAGCTCCTGCTCCGGCTCGCCTCCTCACCGCTGCCGGAGGCCCGCGCCGTCGGCGCGATGGCACACGAGGAGCTCGGCGCGGTGATCCCCAGCTTCATCTCCAGGGTCGGCCGCCCAGAGCGCGGCGGCGAGTGGATCTCCTACCTCGAGCAGCGGCGTCGGGACACCGAGCGCTGGGTCGCCCGGCTCGGCCTCGATCGCCGCGAGGGCCCCGACGCGCCCGCGGTCGAGCTCACCCACGTCGACGGCGACGAGGACCTGCTGCTGGCGGCGTCGCTGTATGAGGCGACGGGACTCCCGGAGGCCGCCATCGCGAGCCGGATCGCGAACCTCGATCCGATCGAGCGCGAGGAAGTCCTCGCCGACCTCGTCGGCGAGCGCGGCAACCGCCGCCACCGGCCCGGCCGAGGCTGGGAGGCGGTCCGCTACCGGTTCGAGATCGTCTCCGACTACGGCGGGTTCCGCGACATGCAGCGGCACCGGATGCTGACCTGCCAATGGCAGTCGCTGAACCCCGACCTCGGAGCCGGCGTGCCCGAGGAGGTCGTCGATGCGGGCGTCGGCGACGAGTACCGCCGGGCGCTCGAGATCTCACGCGCCGAGTTCGAGCGCCTGGAGTCGGCCGGGATGCCCGAGGCCGCCCCCTATGCGCTCTGCCTCGGCTACCGGATCCGCTACGTCCTCGACATGAACGCCCGCGAGGCGATGCACGTCTGCGAGCTCCGCTCCGGCCGCGAGGGCCACCCCACCTACCGCGCCGTCGCCCAGGCGATGCACGAGCAGATCAGCGCCGTCCACCCGGCGATCGCTGCGGCGATGCGCCACGTCGACTCGAGCTCGGAGCCGCGGCTCGAGCGGATCATGAGCGAGATCCGCACCCACCGCAAACGCGCCGCACTGACCCGGTAGTCAGCGGCGGA
>JADFCZ010000104.1 GCA_018263295.1 Conexibacter sp. | reverse complement strand
GGGACGTCGGCGCCGCGGTTCGGGCTCTCGCACAGGTACTCGAGCTCGCCCGTGAACGGCAGCTCCGCCGGGTAGCCGAAGACCTCGTAGTTCTGCCTGCGGGGCTGGTCGAAGCCGATCCCGCGCCCGCCGACGACCGACTGCAGGGTGCGCCCCGCGCTGTTGCGAGCGACGACCACCGCGCCCATGTCGTAGCGGAGGTTGGCGTCGCGCTTCCACCGCCGGGTCGTCGCGAGCTCGACGGCCGGCCACTCCCCGTAGGGCTCGGCGCCGGCCCGGTAGGCGGGCACGAACTCGAAGTTGACGGACTTGCCGCCCCGGGTCTCGGCGTCGTAGACGCAGTGCCCCGCGGTCCAGACGAGGCTCTTGTTGCGACTGTGGACCGCGGTCCCGGAGCAGACGAAGTTGCCGGGGTCGGTACCGCCCTTGACCGTGAAGAAGACCTTTCCGTGCGTCCGCACCCCGGCGGCGGTCGCATCGAGGACCGGCGAGGAACGTCGCGAGGAGGCCCGGCCGGGCGTCGCCGTGCCGCGCTCGATCGTCGCGCCCGCGTCGGAGCCCGGCGCCGCGGGAGCGACGTAGGTCGGCGCACCATCCTCCTCGGCGGGGCCGGGCGCCGGCGCCGGCGGCGTCGCCGGCTCGACCGCTACCGGCTCGGCGGCGCGCATCCTCGCCTGCGTCCAGTAGTCGCGAATCGCGGCCGGCGACTTCGCGACCTCGCGCGTCACGACCGCCGCGGGAGCGAGCGCCGGCACCGCCGCGGCGAGGGCGGCGAGCGCGAGCAGGGAGGCGAAGATCGTGCGGAACGGGTTCATCTCGGGATTGCGACGGTGGTGATGGCCCCGTCGCCACCATTTCAAACACCGGACGCCGGGTAAAGCTTCGGAGGCGGGTTCGTTAAGTTGGGCCTCGAAGGAGAGAGGGCGATCCACGGAGGAGACGAGATGAGCGAGGACCAGTCGACGGCGGGATCGGACGGGGGCCTCGACGTCCTCCTCCGCACCGAGCAGACCTTTCCGCCCCCGCCGGAGTTCGCCGCCCAGGCGAACGCCTCCGATCCGGGAATCTACGAGCGCGCCGACGCCGATCCGGAGGCCTGGTGGGGCTCGTGGGCGGAGAAGCTGGAGTGGATCGAGCCGTTCGACGAGATCCTCGACTGGTCCGACCCGCCGTTCGCGAAGTGGTTCACGGGCGGCAAGCTGAACGTCTCCGCCAACTGCCTCGACCGCCACGTCGCCGCCGGCGACGGCGACCGCGTCGCCTACTACTGGGAGGGCGAGGACGGGACCCGCAAGGAGATCACCTACGCCTGGCTGCTCGAGCAGACGCAGAAGGCGGCGAACGGGCTGAAGTCGCTCGGGATCGGCAAGGGCGATGTCGTCGGCGTCTACATGCCGATGGTGCCCGAGGCGGCCGTCGCGATGCTCGCCTGCACCCGGATCGGCGCGATCCACAACGTCGTCTTCGGCGGCTTCTCGGCCGGGTCGGTCGTCGAGCGGATGGAGGTCTCCGGCGCGAAGGCGCTGATCACCGCCGACGCGACGCTGCGCCGCGGCAAGCCGACGCCGATGAAGGAGGCGATCGACCCCGCGATCGCCGACCTCGAAACCCTCGAGCACGTGATCGTCGTCGACCGCGCCGGGTCGAACCCGCCGATGACCGAGGGCCGCGATCACCGCTGGGAGGAGCTCGTCGGCGGCGCCGGCGGCGACTGCCCGCCCGAGCCGATGGACTCCGAGGACCCCCTGTTCATCCTCTACACGTCGGGCTCGACCGCGAAGCCGAAGGGCATCCAGCACACGACCGCGGGCTATCTGACCGGCGTCACCGCCACCCACAAGCTCGTCTTCGACCTCAAGGACGACGACGTCTACTGGTGCGCCGCCGACATCGGCTGGATCACCGGCCACAGCTACATCGTCTACGGGCCGCTCGCCAACGGCGCGACCTCGGTCATGTACGAGGGCGCCCCGAACTACCCGGCCGAAGACCGCTGGTGGGAGATCGCCGAGCGCTACGGGGCGACCATCTTCTACACGGCGCCGACCGCGATCCGCGCCTGCATGAAGTGGGGCGTCGAACACGTCGAAAAGCACGACCTGAGCAAGCTGCGGCTGCTCGGATCGGTCGGCGAGCCGATCAACCCGCGCGCCTGGCTCTGGTACCACGAGAACGTCGGCGGCGGCCGCTGCCCGATCGTCGACACCTGGTGGCAGACCGAGACCGGCGCGATCATGATCACGCCGCTGCCGGGGCTGACGACGACCAAGCCGGGCTCGGCCACCGTGCCCTTCCCGGGGATCGAGGCGAAGATCCTCGACGAGTCCGGCGCGGAGATCGCCGAGGGCGGCGGCCACCTCGCGCTGACCCGCCCGTGGCCCTCGATGGCGCGGACGCTCTACCAGGAGCCCGAACGCTTCGTCGAGACCTACTGGAAGCGCTTCGGCCCCGACACCTACCAGGTCGGCGACGCCGCGCGGATCGACGAGGACGGCTACTTCTGGATCGTCGGGCGGACCGACGACGTCATCAACGTCTCCGGCCATCGCCTCTCGACGATGGAGGTCGAGTCGGCGCTCGTCAGCCACCCGAAGGTCGCCGAGGCGGCCGTCATCGGCGTCCCCGACGAGGACACCGGGCAGGCGATCTTCGCCTTCGTGACGCCGTCGGGCGGCACCGTCGGCGACGACGAGCTCGAGGCCGAGCTCCGCGACCACGTCGCCGAGAAGATCGGCAAGCTCGCCCGGCCGAAGCAGATGGCGTTCGCCGACGACCTGCCGAAGACGCGCTCCGGGAAGATCATGCGGCGGCTGCTGCGCGACATCGCCGCCGGCGAGGAGCTCGGGGACGTCAGCACCCTGCGCGACCCCGAGGTCGTCGAGAGCCTGCAGAAGCAGCTGGCCGTCTGAGTCAGCCGCGCGCGACCCGGCGCCGGAGCCGGTCGACCGGCCCGCGGGCGTCGCGCAGGACCTCGCGCGCGCAGTTACGCCCGTTCGCGCCGCTGACACCGCCGCCGGGATGGGTGCCGGCGCCGCACAGGTAGAGGTTCTCGACCGGCGTCCGGTAGTCGGCGTGGCCGCGGACGGGCCGGAGGTTGAAGAGCTGGTCGAAGGACATGTCGCCGTGCAGGGCGTGCCCGCCGGTGATGCCGAGGAGGCTCTCGAGGTCCTTCGGGCTGAGCACCTGGCGCGCCTCGATCGAGTCCGTGAGCCCGGGCATGTAGCCCTCGAGCGTCGCGATCGCCCGGTCGGCGACCGCGTCGCGATGCTCGTCCCAGGTGCCCTCGCCGGGGGCCAGGTTGCAGGGCTGCGAGTTGACGTCGATCGTCAACACGTGCTTCCCCTGCGGGGCGAGCGACGGATCGTGGAAGGTCGGGATGCAGACCTCGACATGAGGGTCGGTGCCGAGGCGGCCGGAACGGGCCTCGAACTGGGCACGGTCCATGTCGGCGACGAAGCCTCCGAACTCCATGATCCCGCCGAGGTACGGCTCCCGCTCACCGGACGGCATCCCCGTCACCTGCGGCAGCCGGCCGACGCCGAGGTTGATCTTCATGCTCGTGCCCTCGCACCGGTAGTTGCGGAGCGACGCGACGAACGGCTCCGGCAGCACGGCGTCGCCGACGAGGCCGAAGAAGGTCCGCAGAGGATCGGCATTCGACAGGACCCGGTCGGCGCCGATCACCGACCCGTCGGCGAGCTCGACGCCGGTTGCGCGGCCGCCCTCGACGACAACCCGCTCGACCTCGGCGCCGGTCCTGATCTCGGCCCCCGCCTCGCGGGCGGCGTCAGCCATCGCCTCGGTGACGAGGCCGATCCCGCCGCGGACGAATCCCCAGGTCCGCAGGCCGCCGCCGGCCTGCTCGGCCGCGTGGTCGTGGAGCAGGACGTAGGCGGTCCCCGGGGTCGACGGCCCGGCGACCGAGTCGTTGATCGCGTGCCAGCCCATCGCCGCCATCACGACCTCGGACTCGAAGAACTCCCCGAGGTACTGGGTGCAGGAGGTCGCGAACAGGAACAGGGCATCGTTGATGTCCGAACGGTGGCGGCGGGCCAGCTCGGCCATCCGCAGCAGCGCCGGGACCTCGCCGGGGCTGACGTGCGCGGGGTTCGGCGGGGTCGTGTCCATCAGCGGCGCGACCACCTCGGCGAGCCGGGCGAGGGCACCCTCGAACTCCGGCAGCGCGCGCGAGTCGGCGGCCGAGTGGCGGGCGATCTCGGCCTGCGACTCGGGGATGTCCTCGCCGAGCAGGAGCCGCTCGCCGCCGGGGAATCCGTAGAGGGAGGGGCCGGCTGCGTCGATCCGGATCCCGCGCTCCGCCAGCCGCATGTCGCGCCAGACGGGCTCGCGGAGCATGCTGATGACGTAGGCGCCGGTCGAGGCCCGGTAGCCGGGCGCGAACTCCTCGGTCACGCAGCAGCCGCCGACGAAGTCGCGGCGCTCGAGGATCAGCGGGCGCAGGCCCGCCTTCGCCAGGTAGAAGCCCGCCACGAGCCCGTTGTGCCCGCCGCCGACGATGACGGCGTCGTATCGGCCGGCGGCCATCAGCTCTCCAGCCGGTTGATCCGCGCGAGGCGGTAGGCGACCAGCGCGAACAGCGCCGAGAGGACGAGCATGATGATGCTCATCGCCGCCCCCCGGTTGAGGTCGCCCGCCTCGAGCACGTAGTCGTTGACGACGTTCCCGAGCATGTAGCCGCTCGTGCCGCCGACCAGCGCCGGGCTCGCGAAATCCGTGAACAGCGGGACGTAGACGAGCAGCAGCGAGATGAAGATGCCGGGCGCGATCAGCGGCAGCAGGACCCTACGGGTGGTCGTCCACCAGCCCGCGCCGAGATCGCGGGCGGCCTCGAAGACGTTGCCGTCGATCGCCTTCATCGCCCCGTAGATCGGGATCACGGTGTAGGTCAGGTAGCTCGTCGAGAGCACGACCGTGACCGCGAACTGGCTGAACAGGAGCGCGTCGATCGGCTGGCTGATGATGCCGATGCTCATCAGCCCCTCGTTGATCAGACCCTCGCGCCCGAGCAGCATCCGCCAGGCGTAGATCCGGACCATCGGGTTGAGCTCGTCGGCGAGGACCAGGAACAGCAGGATCGGCACCTGCCAGCGACCGGCCTTGAACGCGATCACGTACGCCAGCGGCACCGCGACGATCAGCTGCACGAGCATCGCCGCGGTGGCGATCTCGAACGTGGTCAGCGCGACCTTGCGGTTGAGCGGGTCGCTGATCACGTCGGTGAAGTTGGTCAGCGTCAGGTTGAACCCGGTACCACCGTCGAGCAGCCCGCGATCGAGGGCGACGCCGAGCATGACCAGCATCGGCGCCAGGAAGAACGCGAGCAGGAGCGCTGTAGGGGTGCCGAGGAACGCGAGCGGCTGGACGAGGCGCTTGGCGCGGGAGCTGCGGCGGACCGGGATCGACGCGGCTTCCATCAGCGCGTGCCCCCGGTCAGCAGGCCGGTCAGGCTCTCGTCGTCGTCACTCTTCGACAGCCGCTTCATCAGCGCCCAGCCGGCGAACACGGCGAGGATCTGCGCCGCCGCGATCACCGTCGAGACGGCGTTGACGACCGGCAGGTTCTCGGACTGCCGCAGGATCGAGAACACCCAGACCGGGAAGGTCTGCTCGAAGCCGCCGGTGAAGAACGAGATCTCGAAGTTGTTGAACGACCAGGCGAAGGCGAAGATCGAGGCCGCCGCGATCGACGGGCCGATCTGGGGAAGGACGACGTAACGCAGCATCTGCAGCTGCGTCGCCCCGAGGTCGATCGCCGCCTCCTCGAGCGAGCGCTGGAAGCGGACGAGCCCGGCGGAGACGATCGCGACGACGAGCGGGAACGTCACGACCAGGTGCATCAGGGTGATGGTCGTGAGCGACAGCTGGACCTGGAGCTGGCTGAAGAAGATCAGCCCGGCGACGCCGATGATCAGCCAGGGGACGACGAGCACCGCGCCGTTGAGGCCGGCGACCATGCCGCGGCCGCGGAACCGGAGCCGCGTCAGCCCCCAGGCGGCCATCGTGCCGAGGACGACCGAGAGGACCATCACGACGGTAGCGACGATCAGCGAGTTGGCGACCGCGTCGCGGGCCTGGCCGTTCGCCCAGGCCTCCTCGTACCACTTGGTCGTGAAGCCCTCCCAGGGCAGCGAGATGATCGAGGAGTCGTTGAAGCTGAACAGGGCGAGCATCAGGACCGGGCCGAACAGCACGAGCATCACGAACGCGACGAGCAGGCCGCCCGCGAGCCCCGGCAGCCGGCCACGGATCCGGTGACCGAGCGACCGGTGGACCGGCGGCGGCGGATCGTCGGCGGCGGCGGCCGGACGCCGGGCCCCGAGTCCCGCCGGAGGTGCGGCCGCGCCCGCCATCAGCCCGCCTGAACCTCCTGCCAGGCCCGGTCGTAGACGTCGGCGTTGTCGGGCTCGGTCTGCGGGATCGCGTTCTCGAGGTTGCGCGGGTCGGCCGTCTTCCTGAACTCGGGGCTGACCAGCGGCAGCGCCTTCGGGTTCATCGCGACGAAGCCCATGTCGCCGGAGATCGCCTGCGCCTCCGGCGAGGCGTAGTAGTTGATGAGCTTGTAGGCGGCGTCGGTGTTCTGCGCCTTCGACGTGATCGCGAGGCCGCAGACCCAGGAAAGCGAGCCCTCCTCGGGCGCGATCCACTCGACCGGAACCCCGTCGTCGACCATCGCCTGCGCGGTCCCCCTGCCGCCGTCGGCGAGCACGACCTCGCCCGACTTGAAGAGGTTCACCATCGATGCGTCCGACTCGGCGAAAGCGCGGAACTGGTCGCGGTGATCGAGCAGGTAGTCCTTCGCCTCGGTGACCTGATCGTCGCTGAGGTTCATCGGGTCCTCCATGCCCATCGCCAGTGCGGTCGCGCCGATCGACGTCAGCGGAGTCGCCTCCAGCGCCACGTCGCCGGCGTACTGCGGGTCGAACAGGTCGGCGTAGGAGCCGATCGAGCCCGGGTCGACCTCGTCGGTGTTGACGATCAACCCCTGCGGCCCCGCGGAGGCCGGGACGAACAGGACCTGGCCGCTCGGATCGCGGACCTCGGGCTGGTCGGAGAACGCGAGCTCGCCGAACGCCGGCACGCCCTGTGGATCGAGCGGGCGCAGCAGGCTGCGGGCGGTCAGCGGCTGCATCTCGTCGGTGCAGACCTCGACGACGTCGGCCTCGAACCCGCCGGCGAGCTTGGCTGCGGCCGCCTTGTTGGAGTCGAAGCTCGCGGTCTTCAGATCGAGGTCCGGGTTCTCCTCCCGGAACGGGTCCAGCATCGGATCGACGATCGTGTCCCCGTAGGCGAAGAACTTCAGAGTCCCCGTCGCCGGGGCGTCGGGATCGTTCGGCGGCGGCGCCACCGACGTGTTGCCCCCGGAGCCGCACCCGGCGATCGCCAGGCCGGCGGCGACCGCCGCGACGGCGAGCATCAACTTCATCTCGATCATCTCCTCATGTCCTCATGTCCTCATTGCGCCTGGAACTCCCGGAACGCACGCACCCACTCCTGGTAGTCGGGCGGCTCCGTCTCCGGGATCGCGTCGGCGATCGACTTCGGATCAGCCGTCTTCCGCGCCGCGGGATCGGCGAGCGGCACGGCCTTCGGGTTCGTCACGACGTAGCCGTCGTCGGCACGTATCGCCTGCGCCTCGGGCGAGGCGAGCCAATCGATCAACTCGTATGCGGCGTCGGTGTTCTCCGCGTCACTGGTGATCGCGAAGCCGCAGACCCATGAGAGCGGGCGCTCCTCCGGCGCGACCCAGCGGGCGTCGACTCCGGTGTCGCGAATCCGCTCGGTCAGGCCCGGGCCGCCGTCGGCGAGCGCGATCTCACCCGAGCGGAAGAGGTTGACGACGTCGGCGTCGGAGCGCCACAGCGACCGGAACTGCTCGCGGTTGTCGATCAGCTTCTGCGTGACCTCGTCGAGCTGGTCGGGCGTCAGGTTCATCGGGTCCTCGATCCCGAGCGTCAGGGCGGTCTCGGCGATGGCCGGGAGCGCGTAGTCGGCCTCGAGCGCGACCCGGCCGGCGTAGGCGGGATCGAACAGGTCGGCGAAGGAGTCGATCTCTCCCGGCCGGATCTCGTCGGCGTCGTAGATCAGCCCCTGCGGCCCGGCCGAGAGCGGGACGACCAGAACCTCGGAGCCGTCGCGAACGCCCTCGGCGTCGCGGAACACGAGGTCGTCCCAGTCCTCGATCCCAGCCGGGTCGATCGGGCGCAGGAGGCCGCGGTCGGTGAACGCGCTCATCTCGTCGAGGCACGCCTCGACAACGTCGGCGCGGAAGCCGCCGGCCATCTTCGCGGCCGCTTCGTCGTTGGAGCCGAACCCCGCCGTCTTCAGGTCGAGGTCGGGATTAGCCTCGCGGAACGGATCGAGGAGCTCGTCGGTGATCGAGTCCTGGTAGGCGAAGACGCTCAGCGTGCCGGTCGCCGCCGCATCCGGGTCCGCCGGCGGCGGTGCGACCGAGTCGGTTCCCGTCGAGCCGCCGCAGCCGGTCAGGGAGACGATGCCCGCGACCAGCACACCGGTCAGCCCGAGGGCCCGCGCCGGGCTCACGGCGCCGCCCCGAGGTCCTTCGCGACGACGAGGCTGTGGCGCGAGGCCCACAGCAACGTGACCGGATCCCCGGGCTCGACCGCGGAGACGGAGTCGTCGTTGAGCTCGTGGACCGCGAGCCGGCCGCCGTCGGGCAGCTCGACGACGGTCTGGGAGACGGAGCCGAGGTAGACGCGCTCGACCGCGACCCCCTCGACCCGTGAGCCCTCGTGGCCGTTCGCCGGCTGGCCGTGGCCCGCGACCATGCTGATCTTCTCCGGCCGGATGCTGACCTGGAGGTCGTCGCCGACCGTGCACTCGGCCGGGATCACGATCCGGAACCCCGGGCCGGGCTCGACGATCGCGTGTTCGCCGTCGCGGCGGTCCACGCTCAGAGTCAACGCGTTCGAGGTGCCGATGAAATCGGCGACGAAGGACGTCCGGGGCTGCTCGTAGAGCGTCTTCGGATCGGCGAGCTGTTCGACCCTCCCGCCGTCCATGACGGCGATCCGGTCCGACATCGTCAGCGCCTCCTCCTGGTCGTGGGTGACGTAGACGAAGGTCGTGCCGGTGCTCTTCTGGATCCGCTTCAGCTCGAGCTGCATCTCGCGCCGGAGCTTCAGGTCGAGCGCGCCGAGCGGCTCGTCGAGGAGCAGGGCCGCCGGCCGGTTGACGAGCGCGCGGGCGAGCGCGACGCGCTGGCGCTGGCCGCCGGAGAGCTCC
>JADFCZ010000103.1 GCA_018263295.1 Conexibacter sp. | reverse complement strand
GCCGCGTAGCCGCCGCACTCGATCAGCGTGTCCCAGGGGACGACCTCGGCCTTGACGAAGCCCTGCTGGATGTCGGTGTGGATCTTCCCGGCCGCGTCCCAGGCCGATCCCTCGCGGCCGAGGCTCCAGGCCCGCGCCTCGACCCCGGGGCCGGCGGTGAAGAAGCTGATCAGGTCGAGCAGCGAGTAGGCGGCGCGGACCATCCGGTCGAGGCCGGACTCGGCGACGCCGAGCTCGTCCCGCATCATCGCCGCCTCCTCGTCGTCGAGCTCGACGAGCTCGGACTCGATCTTGGCGCTGAGGGCGATCGCCTCGTCGCCGCTCTTGCGCGCGTGCTCGACCAGCGCCGGCGGCGGCTCGTCCTCGCCCTCGTCGACGTTGGCGACGTAGAGGACCGGCTTCGAGGTCAGGGCCTGAAGGTTCTGCGGTCCGACGGGGTCGACGGCGTCGGGAACCGGAACCGAGCGGACGGGCTCGCCGCGCTCGAGCGCGGCGACGACGTCGGTGAGCCAGTCGCGCTCCGCGACCGCGTCCTTGTCCAGCGTCTTCGCCTGCTTGGCGACCCGCTCCAGCCGCCGGGTCGCGGTCTCGAGGTCGGCGAGCATCAGCTCGGCTTCGACCATCTCCGCGTCGGCGACGGGGTCGATCTCGCCCTCCGGGTGGGGCACGCCGCTGTCGGAGTGGGCGCGGACGACGTGGCAGATCGCGTCCGTCTCGCGGATCGAGGCGAGGAACTGATTGCCGAGTCCCTCTCCGGCGGAGGCACCGCGGACGAGGCCGGCGATGTCGTGGACCTCGAGCGACTCGTGCACCACCGGCGCCGACTCGAGCAGCTCTGCGAGCCGGTCGAGCCGCTCGTCGGGGACGGGCGCGATCGCGACGTTCGGCTCGATCGTCGTGAACGGATACCCCGCGGCCTCCGCGCCGGCCTGCGTCAGGGCGTTGAAGAGCGTGGACTTGCCGGCGTTCGGCATCCCGACGATCCCGACCTTCATCGCGCCTCCTCCGGTTGCTCGGACGCGGCCGGCGGCAGCGGCCAGAGCCGGCCGATGGCGAGGCCGAGGGCGACCCCGGCGAGGACGTCGCTCGGATAGTGCATGCCGAGGTAGGGGCGGCCGAGGCAGACGAGCCCGGCCAGGGCGTAGAGGAACGGCCTGGCGCCGGGAGCAACCCGTCCCAGCGCAACCGCCCCGGCGGTTGCCGAGGTGGCGTGCGCGGAGGGAAACGAGAGCTTGTTCGGAGCGGGGCCGAGCGGCGGATGGCCGACGATCACGGGCCGCTCCCGCCCGACCGCCGACTTGACCGCGAAGTTGATCCCGACCGCCGCAGGGGCCGCCGCCGCTGCCGCCAGGAAGCGCGGTCGCCGGCGCTCGTCGAGGCACGCGCCCGCGATGCCGGCGGCCGCCCAGCCGGCGCCGAACTCGCCGAAGGCCCCGAGCGCCCGGGCCAACCGCTCCCCGATCCCACCGTGTCCATGGGTGCGCAACGTGACGAGGGCGGCCTGGTCGAACCTGCCGATCGTGAGCGCGAGCGGGCCCAGGGGCGTCCGCTGCGCCTCCGCCCAGCGGCGGAGCCGGCGGCCCCGCTCGAGCGGCGGGGGCATCCGCAGGTGGTGGGTCCTTCTTTCAGCCAAGGCCGGCACGGCCGGGCAGCATAGGCGTCGCTCGGCTCAACCAGTGATCAGCTCGAAGCCGTTGCGTTCGGCGGCGAACCTGAGCTCGCCGCCGGGATCGAGATCGCCGGCGCGGACGAGCTCGCCGTCGACGTTGAGCTTCTCGCCCGGGTCGACCCGCATCGCGATCGCACTACCGCGGGCGGAGACGACACCCTTGTGGCCCTCGACGCGCCCGATCCGCAACCCGTAGGCATGCTTGATCAGGCGGGTTCGGCCGCCGTGCTCGATGACGACGACGTCGAGCAGCCCGTCGCGGGTGTCGGCCTCGAGGCTGGCCCCGCCGCCGAAGGCGCCGCTGCTCGCGATCGAGACCTGCCAGACGAGACCGTCATGGATCACCTCGCCGTCGACCGCGACCGCGCACTCCACCGGATGGGCCCTGAGGCCGACCCTGACGGCGCCGATCGGGTAGGCGAGCGCGCCGAGCCGCTCCTTCAGCGAGTGCGCCTCCTCGGCGGCCGCCGGAGGCAGGCCGGCCGCGGTCACGTTCACGAACGGCCGGCCGCAGACCTCCGCCAGCTCGACGTGCTCGGTCCGGGTCCCCCCGGATGCGACGGCGCAGGCGGCTTCGAGCCCGCCGGGTAGGCCGTGATGGGATGCGAAGTCGTTGGCAGTGCCGGTGGCGATCACCGCTAGCGGCAGGCCGGCCCGCGATGCCACCTCGGCGGCACAGCCGATCGAGCCGTCGCCGCCGGCCACGGCGATGCGCTCGGCGCCGCCCTCGCCGGCACGCGCGGCCTCGCCGATCGGAAAGGTCTCCACGTCGGCCCCCGCGCTCGCGAGCAGCGAGGCGACTCTCTCGGCGTCGCCCGAGCCCGAGTCCGGGTTTGCGATCAGCGCTATTCGCATCGGACGACCCTAGAGGCGCCGCGACCCCGGCCTTCGCCGGCGCCGGCCGCGACCGTCCGGCCCGGCCGGTGGAATTGCCGGGGTGGAGGGTGGTCCCGA
>JADFCZ010000102.1 GCA_018263295.1 Conexibacter sp. | reverse complement strand
GAATGCCGGCGCCGCTTCCGGGAGTCGGGCCTGCCGCTCTTCGACGAGGACTTCTCGGCCTCGACGAACGTCTTCAACCGCGCGGCGCCGCTGCTGGCCCTCGTCTTCCTCGGGGAGATGCTCGGCGCGATCCGGCTCGACTGGTCGCTGGCGGCGAACGTCGCCGCGCTCATCGGCGGGCTGGCGATCCTGCTCGGGGTCGCGATGGCGATCAACCGCTACCGCGGCCGCCCGGCCGCCTCGCTGCCGGAGGACGTCGGCCGGATCGAGCTCGCCGCGTTCGTTCTCGTCCCGGCGCTCCTGCCGCTGATCTTCGGCGGCCAGACGCGGAGCGCGTGGGTGACGGCGCTGGCGAACCTGACCCTGGTCCTGCTGATCAACGCGGTGTTCGGTTACGGGCTCGTCTCGATCGTGCGCTGGGTCGGCCGGCGGCTCTGGCATCAGCTCCTCGCCTCGTTCATGCTGCTCGCGCGCGCGGTCCCGCTGCTGATGATCTTCGCCCTGCTGGCGTTCATGAGCACCGAGATGTGGCAGGTGTTCTCGGCGATCACCGACGCCGACCTGGTCGCGATCGCGCTGCTCTTCGCCGGCCTCGGGACCGCCTTCCTGCTCGCTCGGCTGCCGCGGGAGGTCCGAGCTCTGGAGGCCGAGGTCGGCGACGCGACCGAGCCGCTCAAGCGCAAGCAGCGGCGCAACGTGGAGCTCGTGCTGTTCACGAGCCAGGCGGTCCAGGTCCTGACGGTGAGCCTGCTCGTCGCCGCGTTCTTCATCGCCTTCGGCCTGATCGCCGTGCCGGACAGCATCCGCGAGTCCTGGATCGGCCCGGATTGCTGCGACCAGCTCTTCGCGCTCGAGATCGGCGGCGAGTCGTTCGAGATGACCGTCGAGCTGCTCAAGGTCGCCGCCGGGCTCGCGGCGTTCACCGGCCTCTACTTCGCGATCGCGATGCTGACCGACTCGACCTACCGCGACGAGTTCCTGCAGGAGGTGACCGCGGAGCTCCGCTCGGTCTTCGCGGTCCGCGCGGACTACCTGCGGCTCCGGGGCGGTCAGGCTCCCCCGGGCTGAGAGACTTCCGGCATGGCGCTCGGCCAGACCGTCCTCGTCGCAGGTTTCGAACACGTCCCCGGCCACCACTGCGGCTCGACCGCACTGCGAAACCTTCTCGCCTTCCACGGGACGGAGATCTCCGAGGAGCTTGCGTTCGGGCTCGGCGCGGGCGCCTGCTTCTACTACTTCGCCTCCGACGACCTCTCGCCGACCCGGTTCACGAACGGGCGAACCGGCCGCCTCGAGGAGAGCTTCCTCGAGCTGACCGGCGCCCCGCTCCGGCTCACCACCGAGCCCGATCCGGGGCGGGCCTGGGACGCCGCCCGCGCGGTCGTCGACGACGGCCGCCCGGTGCTGCTGATCACCGATCTCTTCCACCTCGACCACTACGGCAACTCCGCCCACTTCCCCGGACACGCGGTCGTGCTCGCCGGATACGACGACGAGCACGCCTACGTCTCCGACACCGGCTTCGAGGGGCTGCAGCGGACGTCGCTCGCGGGGCTCGAGAAGGCCCGCCACGAGCAGCATCCGTTCTATCCGCTCGCCGGGCACATGCTCGACGTCCCCGGCGAGCCGCCGAGCGCCGAGGAGCTGCTCGCGGCCGCCCCCGCGGCGATCGAGCGGGCGGCCCTGCGGATGCAGGAGCCGGACCTCGGCGAGTTCGAGGGGCTGCCGGCCCTGCGCCGCTTCGCCGACGAGGTCGGCTCCTGGCCCGAGGCGGCCCCGGATTGGAGGTGGTGCGCCCGCTTCAACTACCAGGTGATCGAGCGCCGCGGCACCGGCGGCAGCAACTTCCGGGCGCTCTATTCGCGCTTCCTCGCCGAGGCCGCCCGCGAGGCCGCCGCTGCGCTGGCCGCCGCCGCGGCCGAGCAGTGGACGACCCTCGCCGGTGAGCTCTTCGCCGCCAGCGAGACCGACGAGCCCGACTCCGCCGGCTGGGAGCGGATCGGCGCGGCGGCGAACCGCGTCCTCGACTCCGAGGAGCGACTCTGGGCGGCGCTCAGGCCTTGAGCCGCTCGGCGAGGATCGACCGGATCTCCCCGGCGACGGCATCGCCATCGTCCATCGCCCGGCTGGAGTAGCGGCGAACGAGGTACCCGGCCCGGCCGAGATCGGTGTCGCGCTCGTTGTCGCGATCGCGCTGCGCCGGCGAGAGGTGGTCGACGCCGTCCGCCTCGACGACGAACCTGGCCGCCTCCCAGAGCAGGTCCACCTCGTGGCCGAGCAGCGGCACGTTGACGGCCGGCGGCGGCAGCCCGTGCTCCCGGCAGGTCCGGAGCGTGAGGTCCTCGAGCCAGGACCGGGTCTCGCTCAGTGGGAGGGACCGCTCGGCGAGGAGCCGGCGCAGCCCGCCGGCGCCGCGGTGGTTCGGCGTGGCCTCCAGCAGCGTCGCGAGCCGCTCGCGGTCGAGGAGCCGGAACTTCTCCGCCTGCTCGAATGCGCGACGAAGTGGGGCCGGGGAGAGGGTGGTCGCCAGGTCCCAGACGGTCCGGGTCGGCGTCGTGACCGGGATGCCGAGGCGGACGGTCGTGTCG
>JADFCZ010000101.1 GCA_018263295.1 Conexibacter sp. | reverse complement strand
ACGGTGCCCCGCGGAGCACTCCCCTCACTGCGAAACGGCCCGGCGCCAACCGCCGGACAATCCGTTCAGGCCCTAGAAGCCGACCTTCTGGCCGTCGCCCGCCGTCTTGATGAAGACGAGCTTGTCGAGGAAGAGCTCGATCTCCGCCTCGTCGGAGGCGAGGCGGTGCCAGCCGCCGCGCTGGAGGGCTTCGCGGAGGGAGGCGAGCTCGTCGTCGCTGATCCGGAGCGCCAGTACCTGGCCACCGTCGAAGCCGACCTCGATCCTGCGTAGGGCGCTTGCCATTGCCGGTCTCCTCAGTGCTCGTGGGGCTGGACGATCTCGGTCAGGACGGCGCCGGTCGAGCGCGGGTGCACGAAGGCGACCTTGCTCTGACGGATGCCGATCCGCGGCGTCTCGTCGATCAGCTGCACGCCGGCCTCGGAGAGCTCGGCGAGGGTCGCCTCGATGTCGGAGACGGCGTAGGCGACGTGGTGGAGGCCCGGGCCCTTCTTCGCCAGGAACTTGCCGACGGGGGTGTCGTCGCCGAGCGGGCTGAGCAGCTCGACGTGGCCGTCGCCGACGTCGAGCAGAACCGCTTCGACGCCCTGCTCTTCGACCACTTCGCGGTGGACGAGCGGCATTCCGAGGACGTCGCGGTAGAGCTTGATGGCGGCGTCGAGGTCGTCGACGGCGACGCCGGTGTGGTCGATCCGGTCGAGCATCGGGCCGCAGTGTATTGACCGCCGCGCGCGGCCTTCGGCGCCGTCAGCTGTGGCCGCGAGGCGGCGGCTTCGAGCGGTCGGGACGAAGCTCGTCGTCGTCGCTCGTGCGCGCGACTCCGGCCGTGGCGCCGTTGCCGGCCGGGCCGCTCGAGCGGTTCTCGACCGGGTCGGGGAACGGCCCCGGCTCGGCGACGCTGATCTCGTGCCGCTCCATGATCAGGGCGATCTCGCTCTGATCGATGACCTCGTCGACGAGCAGCTTGCGGGCGATCTCGTCGAGCACCTCGCGGTGGTCGCTGAGCAGTCGATGCGCGCCGCGGTAGGCCTCCTCGGCGATCTCGCTGACCTCCTCGTCGCGGCGCTGGCGCATCATCTCGGAGACGTTCCAGTCGTTCGCCGGGACCTGGTGGGAGCGGATCGAGGTCCCCATGCCGTACTCGTAGACCATCGAGCGCGCGATCGTGGTGACCTTGGCGAGGTCGTCGGAGGCGCCGGTCGTGACCCGGCCGAACGTGATCTGCTCGGCGACCCTCCCGGCTAGCAGGACCTTCATGTAGTCGATCAGCTCGTGCCTCGACTTCAGGTAGCGGTCCTCCTGCGGGAGGTTGAGCGTGTAGCCGAGCGCCTTGCCGCGCGGGACGATGGAGACCTTCTGGACCTTGTCGACCGTCGTCAGGAGCTCCGAGACGAGGGTGTGGCCGGCCTCGTGCCAGGCGACGACACGCTTCTCGTGGTCGGTGATGATCTTGCGGCTCTGCAGCCCGGCCACCACCCGCTCGAAGGCGTTGTCGAAGTCCGACTGGGCGACGAACGGGCGCTTGTTACGGCCGGCCTGGATCGCCGCCTCGTTGCAGAGGTTGGCGAGGTCGGCGCCGGTGAGCCCGGAGGTGTGCTGGGCGACGCGATGCAGGTCGAGGTCCTGGCTCAGCGGCTTGTCGCGCGTGTGGACGGCGAGGATCTCCTCGCGGCCGCGCAGGTCGGGCGGGGGGACGAAGACCTGGCGGTCGAACCGCCCGGGGCGGAGCAGGGCGGGGTCGAGCTTCTCGAGCAGGTTCGACGCCGCCATCACGACGATGTTCTCGCTGGCCTCGAAGCCGTCCATCTCGACCAGCAGCTGGTTCAGGGTCTGGTCGCGCTCGCCGGAGACGTCGCTGCCGCGGGTCGTCCCGACCGCGTCGAGCTCGTCGATGAAGAGGATCGCCGGAGCGTTGTCGCGCGCCTCCTTGAAGAGCCGCCTGATCCGGGCGGCGCCGAGTCCCGCGAACATCTCGACGAACGAGGAGGCCGACTGGCTGAAGAAGTTCGCCCCGGACTCGTGAGCGACGGCCTTGGCGAGCATCGTCTTGCCGGTGCCGGGGGGCCCGTGCAGGAGGATGCCCTTGGGCACCTTCGCTCCGAGGTTCTTGAACCGCTTCGGGTCGGAGAGGAACTCGACGACCTCGCGGAGCTCGTCCTTCGTGCCCTCGACGCCGGCGATGTCGTCCCAGCGGACGCCGCTCCGCTTCGAGGCCTTGATCTCCTGCGGCTTCGTCTTCGGCATCACCGCGAGCATCCGGAACATCACGTAGAGGAGCAGGACGATGAAGACGATCGAGAAGAGCGGCAGCCAATCGTTGAGCGTGTTCAGGAATTCGTCGCTGCTGAGCGCCGTTGTCTCCAGCAAGGGCATGCCTAGGCCCATCGGCAAATCGACGCTCGGGGCTTAGCCCTGCTCGGCTGCCAGTACGGCATCGAGCGCCGCGACCGCAACCTCGAGCTGCTCCGGCGTCGGCTCACGGGTGGCGAAACGAGCCTGGATGAAGTGGCCGGCGCCGTGCACGGCGCGGCCGATCAGCGAATCCGGGTGGCGCTCGGCGGCGACGAAGACCTCGACCGACAGGGACAGGCCGGCGATCCCGCTGACGCTGCGCTCGAGCCGACCGGGGTGCTCGAAGAGCCGGTCAACGACCAGCTGCCCGAGGGCCGAGAAGAAGAGCATCGGCCCGACCAGGTTCGACCCGCAGCGGTCGTGCTCCTTCGGAACCCCGGCGGGGTCGCGGTCCTGCTCGTAGCCGGCGATCGACTTGTGCTCGGCGCCGTGGTACGCGGCGAGGTCGGTGCCGGTGAGGGAGGTGAGCGCCGGCAGGAACCCGACGATCGCGGCTGCGGCCTCGCGCGCCGGGGTCGTGGGCCGGCCGCGACCGCGGATGGCGTTGCCGGCGACCGTGGCGGCCACGGCCGCCCCGGCGACCCGGGGGTCCTCGAAGGGGAGGCGGCTGGACGGGACCGAGAGGCGGGCGATGGGGATCACCGCGAACGCCTCGGCCAGCCGCAGCGGACCGCGCATGCCCGGGACCTTGGCGAACCGGTTGCCGCCGAAGTTCGGCTTCTTGCCCGAGGCGACGTCGATCGAGCCGTCCTTGGCCCGGGCTGCGGCCGCCCACGACGTCGGCCCGTGAATCAGCAGGCCGTTGCGGAGGGCCATTCCGCCGAGCCGGAGCTTCTCGGGCTCCGGCGGCGGCCCGCCGTTGGCGGAGGCGCCGTTGGCGGAGACGGCGACGCTGCCGATCTCCTCCGCGCCCCCGGCTGTTTCTCCCTCGCCCATCCGCGGCAGGTTACCGGCGGGCGGCCGCCGGGCCGTTCGGGGTCGCGTCGCCGCGCGGGTGGATACTGACGCGATGAGCGATCAGCTCTTCGGCAGCGACGAGGTCGGCGGCGGCGGCGCGGGTCCCGGCGCCGGCGCGCCGCTCGCCGTCCGGATGCGCCCCCGGACCCTCGGCGACCTCGTCGGCCAGGAGCACCTGCTCGCCGAGGGCTCGACGCTGCGGACCGCCATCGAGACCGGCGAGCCGCACTCGATGGTCCTCTACGGGCCGCCCGGCACCGGCAAGACGACGATCGCCCGGATCGTCGCGACCGCTGCCGACGGCGCGTTCGAGGAGGAGTCCGCGGTCAATGCCGGCCGCGCCGAGGTCAGAGCGATGCTGGGGCGCGCCGAGGAGCGCCGCCGCGCCGGCCGCCGGACCGTCTTCTTCCTCGACGAGATCCATCGCTTCAACAAGGCCCAGCAGGACGCGCTGCTGCCGGCGGTCGAGGACGGGCTGGTGACGCTGATCGGGGCGACGACCGAGAACCCCTACTTCGAGGTCAACTCGGCGCTGCTCTCACGGGCGCAGATCTACGAGCTCCGCGGCCTCGACGATCAGGCGGTGATCGATCTGCTGCGGCGGGCGCTCAGCGACCCCGAGCGCGGCATCGCCGACCCGCCGGCGGTCGACGACGACGCGCTCGCGATGCTCGCCGCCCGCGCCGGCGGCGATGCCCGCTCGGCGCTCGGCGCGCTCGAGCGCGCCGCCACGACGGCGGGACCCGGCGGGCACGTCGACCTCGCCGCGGCCGAGGACGCCCTGCAGAAGCGCGCGGTCCTCTACGACAAGGGCGGCGACCGCCACTACGACTACATCTCCGCCTGGATCAAGGCGACGCGGAACTCCGACGTCGACGCCTCCGTCTACTACCTCGCCGCGATGCTCGCCGGCGGCGAGGACCCGCGCTTCATCGCGCGGCGGATGGTGATCTTCGCCTCCGAGGACGTGGGCAACGCCGCACCGCAGGCGCTCGCCATCGCGACCGCCGCCGGCCAGGCGGTCGACCGCGTCGGCCTGCCCGAGTGCCGGATCAACCTCGCGCAGGCCGCCGTCTACCTGGCCCTGGCGCCGAAGTCGAACGCCTCCTACGAGGCGCTGCTCGCGGCCGAGGAGCACGTCCGCCGCAACGGCGCCGCCGAGCCGCCGACGGCGATCCGCGACGGCCACTACCCGGGCGCGAAGGAGCTCGGCCGCGGGGTCGGCTACCGGTACCCGCACGACGAGCCCGGTGGCGTCAGCGACCAGCGGACGCTGCCCGAGGCGCTGGGCGACACGCGCTTCTACGAGCCGACCGATCGCGGGTTCGAAGCCGAGCTGACCGAGCGGCTGAAGCGGCTGCGGGCGCGCCGCGGGCAGGGCCCCGCCGAATAGGCTGCACCCGATGGGGAGCCTGGACTCGTTCAACCCGGCGACGGGCGAGCTGATCGGCTCGGTCGCGACGGTCGAACCCGCCGACGTCCAGACGGCCGTCGACGATGTCGCCAGGGTGCAGCCGTTCTGGGGCGAGCTCGCGCTCGCCGATCGCGGGCGGTACCTGCGGCGGACGGCGGAGATCCTCGCCGGCGACCTCGAGGAGGTCACGCGGCTTCTGACGAGCGAGCAGGGCAAGCCGATCACCGAGGCTCACACGATGGAGGTGGTGCCGACGATCGACGCCCTCCACTGGATCGCCGAGGAGGGTCCGGAGATCCTCGCCGACCAGCAGGTGAAGATGGGCGGCGGGCTGTTCCTCGGCAAGCGGGCGACGCACAGCTTCGAGCCGCTCGGCGTCATCGCCGTCATCGCGCCCTGGAACTACCCCTGGTCGATCCCGTTCGGCGAGGTGGCGATCGCGCTGATGGCCGGCAACGGCGTCGTCCTCAAGCCGTCGGAGCTGACGCCGCTGGTCGGCGACCGGATCCGGGTCGCGTTCGAGAAGGCCGGGGTTCCCGAGGGCCTCGTCCGCGTGCTGCAGGGCGACGGCGAGGTCGGGAAGGCGCTGGTCGAGTCCAGCGTCCGGAAGGTCTTCTTCACCGGCTCGGTCGCGACCGGCTACTCGGTCGGGGCCGCCTGCGCCGCGCGGATGAAGGGTGCCGTGCTCGAGCTCGGCGGCAAGGATCCCGCGATCGTCTGCGCCGACGCCGACCTCGGCAACGCGATCGACGGGATCGCCTGGGCCGGGTTCGCCAACTCCGGGCAGACCTGCTCCGGGGTCGAGCGCGTCTACGCCGTCTCCGACGTCGCCGACCGGTTCGTCAGCGGAATCGCCGCCAAGGCGAAGGGGCTCGCCGTCGGCGACCCGCAGAGCTGGACGACCGAGATCGGCCCTATGGTCTCCGCCGAGCAGGCGGCCATCGTCACCGACCTGATCGACGACGCCGTCGCGTCCGGAGCCGAGCTCGTCTGCGGCGGGCCGGTCGAGGTGCCGGGCTCGCCCGGCAGCCACATCGCGCCGGCGGTCCTGACCGGCGTCACCCACGAGATGCGGATCATGCGCGAGGAGATCTTCGGCCCCGTGGTTCCGATCGTCGTCGTCGCCGACGAAGCCGAGGCGCTCAGGCTCGCCAACGACTCCGAGTTCGGGCTCGGGGCGTCGGTCTGGACCCGGAGCCGACCCAAGGGCGAGCGGATCGGCCGCCAGCTCGATTCGGGGATGGTCTGGATCAACGACCACGCCTACACGCACGCCGCCGTCCAGTGCGCGTGGGGCGGCGTCAAGGACTCGGGCCTCGGGCGCTCGCACTCGCGCTTCGGCTTCTACGAGTGCGCCGAGGTCAAGACGATGACCTGGAACTCCTCCCGCGCCCGCGACTTCTGGTGGCACCCCTACGACGAGACGCTCGGCCGCGCCGTCCGCGCGAGCTCGGGCCTGCTCTACGGCGGTGAGGAGTCCAGGGTCAAGGTCCTGCGCGACGGCGGCGGATCGCTGTTGCGGACGGGCGCGCGGACGATCCGCGGGCGCTAGGCCGCGGCCCGCCCGTTCCGCACGTACATCACCCGTGCGAAGAGGCCGGCCGTGATGAACATGAAGCTGGCGTACACGGCCGCCGGGACCGTCAGCACGGTCGCGAGGCTCGCTCCGACCGCGATCGCGAGCGTCGAGTTGTGGACTCCGAGCTCGATCGAGATGGCCGTGGCCTGACGGTTGTCGAGTCTCGCGATCCGCGCGATCGTGAACGAGACGGTCATCGCCGCCAGGTTGAGAGTCAGCGCCGCCGCCGCGACGTCGTCGAAGTTGTCGAGGACGAGGTCGTTCTCGGCGATGATCACGCCGACGACGACGAGCACGAAGATCGCCATCGAGATGCGCTTGAACGGGCCGACGATCCGCTCGGCTAGCGCGGTCCGGTTCGCGCGCACCCACATTCCCGCGGCCAGCGGGATGATCGTGACCAGCAGGACCCTGAGGACGATCCCGAGCATCCCGAGATCGCCGGTCAGCTCCTCGGCGCCGAACCGGTCGATCGCCAGCTCCAGGAAGACGGGAACCGTGATCACCGCCGCGGCGCTCGAGATCGCCGTGAGCGTGACCGACAGCGCGGTGTCGCCGCGGGCGAGGTGGGTGAGGAGGTTCGCGGTGGTCCCGCCCGGCGAGGTGCCGAGCAGCACGAGTCCGACCGCCAGGCCCGCCGGGAGCGAGTAGATCTCGGCGATCACGAACGCCAGAAGCGGCGAGATGACGATCAGGTTGAGCAACCCGATCGCTGCGCCGCGAGGCTCCAGGGCCACCCGCTTGAAGTCGCGTACCGTGAGCTCCAGGCCGAGCCCCACCATGATCACGGCGAGCGCCACGGGCAGCACCACGGTCGCCATGACCGAATCCTCCACGCCGCGATCCTATTGGGCGACCCGAGACGCCCTCGCCGCCTCGCCCGGGGCTACGGCTGCACGCGCGAGCGGAGAATCGCCAGCGCCCGCCGCTCGTCCGCGAAGGCGGGCTCGGGGAAGTCGGCGAGGCTGAACCACTTCGCCTCCTCCGACTCGTCGGAGATCTCCTCCTCGCCGCCGGAGATCCGGCAGAGGTAGGCGAGGCCGAGGATCGGCTGGGTGTCCTCGCCGGTCTCGTAGGTGGATGGGAACGCTCCGATCGACTCGACGACCTCGACCTCGAGGCCGGTCTCCTCGCGGACCTCGCGGCCGGCCGCATCGGGTCCCGACTCGCCCTGCTCGATGAAGCCGCCGGGCATGTTCCACTCGCCCTTCTTCGGCTCCTGGTTGCGGCGCAGGGCGAGGAACTCGCCGTCGCGGTCGATCCACGCCTGCACGGTCGGCACCGGGTTCTCGTAGTGGACGAAGTTGCAGTTCGGGCAGGCGGGGCGATCGGGGTCGGGCCCCTCCGAGGGCCTCATCTCGAGCTCGGTCGCGCAGCGCGGGCAGTAGCGGAATTCCACGGCGGCGACGCTACCGGCTGCCGCGGATCAGGAGCGGTCGAGGCGCCGCCGCTCGAGCGCGTGGCGGGACATCGACTCGAACGCAGCGGTCAGCTCCGCCTCGCTCGCGCCGGTCGCGGCGGCCAGGGCCGCCGGGATGCCGGCCACGAACTCGGGCCGCTCGCCGCGCGCGTAGGCGTCGCGGATCTCCACCTCGGTCGTCTCCAGCGCCCGCTCGACCGACCCGGCGTCGGTTCGGCCGAGCTCGGCGGCGAGGGCGCCCGCGAGCATGTGGCGATGGCCGGCCATCTCGGTGCGGCGGCTGACGTCGAGCGAGAGCGCGGCCTCGTTCTGATCCGAGCACGCCAGCCGGGTCACCGGGTCGCCGCCGGGCCGCGTCGGCAGCGGCGTCCGGGTCGCCGCCGGACGGGCTGCCGCGGTCGCGGGGCCGCTCAGCGCGATCGCCGCGGTGGCCGCGGTGGCCACGATCCGGCGCTTCACGCGCCGGTCCCGCTGGTTCTGGTTCGCCATCGGCGCCGATGATGAGCGCCGCTCCTAAGCCGGGGCTCAAGGGTTCCTGGTTTCCCGCGAGCCGAATCCGGGAATCAACTCGGCGGGGGAATACACCCAACGAAGGGAGAGTCCGTTGATCATCGGCGGCATCATCGCCATCTGCATCGTCCTCGCGATCCTCGCGTTCCTGCTGCCGCGGCTGTCGCACGGGCCGCAGAAGGGCGTCGACAAGACGCTTGGCGTCGGCCAGCGCGCCGGCGGCAAGGCACCCGGGCCGCTCGGCCGGCTGCTGCAGAAGCCGTTCTCGAGCTCGCGCAAGGCGACCAACAAGAGCGCCTCGAAGGGCCGGGAGGGCCGCTCGAAGCTGCCGCTCTAGCCCCGGGGGATCGCACCCGCCGTCGCGCGAGCGGCGGCGGGCACGGCCGCCCGCCATCTAGCCTTCCGGCCGTGTCCGACCCGGTTCCGGAGCCCGCCGACGCGCCCGCTCTGCGGGTCGAAGGCCTCAGCCACGCCTACGGCGACCGCTGGGTCCTGCGCGACCTGACGCTGTCGCTGACGCCCGGCCGGACGCTGGCCGTGCTCGGGCCCAACGGAGCCGGGAAGTCGACGCTGCTGCGGATCGTGGCGACGCTGCTGCGGCCGACCGAGGGCGAGGCGGAGGTGCTCGGTTGCGCCCTGCCGCGCGAGGCCTGGAAGCTGCGCGGCCGGATCGGATACCTCGGCCACCAGCCGCTGCTCTATCGCGACCTCGACGCGAACGAGAACCTCGCGTTCCACGCCCGCCTCTTCGCGCTCCCCGGAGGCGGATCCGAGCGCGCCGCAGAGTTGCTCGAGCAGGTCGGACTCTCGCGCCGCGCGACCACCCGGGTCGACGAGATGTCGGCGGGGATGGTCCGGCGGCTCGCGGTCTGCCGCGCCGTCCTCCACGAGCCCGAGTTCCTCGTGCTCGACGAGCCGCTCGCCAACCTCGACCCTGCCGGGGTCGAGGTCGTCGCCCCGCTGATCGGCCCGGCGGCGGGACGGACGCGCATCGTGGTCACCCACGACGTCGACGCGGCCCTCGCCGAAGCCGACCGCGTCCTCGGGCTCGAGCGGGACGGCAGCGTCGCCTTCGAGCTGCCGGTCGCTGAGGTCGACGCCGAGCGCGCCCGTCGCGTCTACTCCGAACGGGTCGGAGCGGGACGATGAGACGCGGCCCGTCGACGCTCGCGGTCGCCCGCGCGGTCCTCGCCAAGGACCTCCGGGTCGAGCTGCGAACGCTCCAGTCCGTT
>JADFCZ010000100.1 GCA_018263295.1 Conexibacter sp. | reverse complement strand
CTGCTGGTCTATCTCACCGTGCTCGAGGCGTTCGCCCTGCCGGTGTTCTGGCTGTTCTTCCTCGACGACGCCTCCGGCCTGGTGCCGTTCATCCCGGTGCTGCTCCTGCTCGACGCCGCCCTCGCCGTGACCGGCGCGCTGATCTCGCCGATGGCGACCAACTCGCGGGCGCGCGATCTGATCGGCCCGCTGATCCTGCTGCCGCTGCTGGTCCCGGCGATGATCGCCGCCGCCGGGGCCGGGCAGCATCTGCTCGCCGCCGGAGGCGTTTCCTACGAGCAGTACGGGACATGGCTGGCCGTGCTCGGCTTGTACGATCTGATCTTCCTGCTGATCGGCTGGGCCGCCTTCGACTTCCTCATCGAGGATTGATCCACGCGCCCTGAACTCGATTCGCTTCCGATGAAACCGTCCACCCTGAGGACACTCGCCCTGCTCACCGCCCTCCTGATCGGGGCGGGCTTCGCGCTCGTCTTCTTCTGGGCGCCGAACGAGGCCGATCAGGGCTTCATCCAGAAGATCTTCTACCTGCACGTGCCGCTCGCGATCGTCGCCCTCGGGGGGTTCGTGATCGGCGGCATCCACGCGATCCGCCACCTCCGGACGGGGGACCCCGTCCACGACGCCCGCTCCTACGTCTCGATCCACGCCTCGATCATCTTCGGCGTCGCCGTGCTGCTGACCGGCGCGATCTGGGCCAAGGCCTCGTGGGGCAAGTGGTGGGTCTGGGACGAGCCCACGCTGGTCAGCTTCCTGATCGTCTTCCTCCTCTACTGCACCTACTACCCGCTCCGCTACGCGATCGAGGACCGCGAGCGGCAGGCGCGGTACGCGTCGGTGTTCGCGATCACGGCGGGTGCGTTCGTCCCGCTCAACTTCATGGCCGTCCGCGCCGCCCAGTCGCTCGTGCACCCGCGCACGTTCGGCACCGTCGACGGCGGCCTGCCGGGCGACATGTGGCTGACGTTCCTCGTCTGCTTCGCCGGGATCGCCCTCCTGTGGGTGACGCTCGTCAGCTTCGAGCTGACCGCGAAGCGGACCCGCGGGCAGCTCTCGCGCCTGCGCCGCAGCCTCGACGACGGCGACCGCCTTCCCTCCGCGGCCGGGGTGGCCGGCCGGATCGCCCCGAGCGGAGTGAGCTCGCGCTGATGCCGGCGCTTCCACTCGACGAAGCCGGCAAGTACGTCGCCGCGGCGTACATCGTCTTCGTCGTCCTGCTGCTCGTCTACATCGCGATCATGGCCTGGCGGCTCGGCCGGATCTCGAGCGAGATCGAGGAGATCGCCGAGCTCTCCGAGCGCCGCTCCGACGCCGAGGCCGAGCCCGCCGCGGTCGACGCCCCCGCGGAGGCGGAGGAGGTCCGCTCGTGAGCGACCTGCTCGCCCTCGGGATCTCCCACAAGACGGCCCCACTCGAGCTCCGCGAGCGGCTCGCGCTGACGGAGGGCCGCGCCGCCGGTGTCCTCAACGACCTCCGCTCCCACAGCCAGGTCAGCGAGGCGGCCGCGATCTCGACCTGCAACCGGACCGAGCTCTACCTCGTCGTCACCGACCCCGTCGAGGCGGAGAACCTCGCGCTCGGGGCGCTCTCGCGCCAGGCCGGGATCCGCCCGACCGAGCTGATCGAGAGCCTCTACTCCTACCGCGGCATCGACGCCGCCCGCCACCTTTACCGCGTCGCCGCCGGGCTCGACTCGATGATCGTCGGCGAGGCCGAGATCCAGGGCCAGGTCAAGCGCGCCTACGAGCTCGCGCTCGTCGAGGGCGCAACCGGGGCGATCCTCAACCGGCTGTTCCGCGGAGCGCTCGCCGCCGGCAAGCGCGCTCGCGACGAGACCCGGATCGGCGAGGGCAGCATCAGCGTCCCGTCGGCAGCGGTCGAGCTCGCCACCCGGACGCTCGGCGATCTCTCCGGCCGCCACGTCCTGCTGATCGGCGCCGGCGAGACCGCGGAGCTGACGGCACAGGCGCTGACCCTGCGCGGGGTCGAGACCGTCTTCGTCGCCAACCGCCGCTTCGACCGCGCGATCGGCCTGGCCGAGCCCTTCGGCGGCAAAGCCGTCCGGCTCGAGGACCTGCCGGCCCAGCTCGAGGCGGCCGACATCGTCGTCTCCGGGACCAACTCCCCGCACCACATCGTCGAGCGCGAGGAGCTCGAGCTCGTCGCCGCCGCCCGCGAGTACCGGCCGCTGCTGCTGATCGACCTCGCGGTGCCCCGCGACATCGACCCGTCCTGCCGCGAGGTGACCGGGGTCGTCGTCCGCGACGTCGACGACGTCCAGCAGATCGCCGACCGCAACGCCACCGGCCGCGAGGTCGAGTCGCGCGGCGCCGAGGTGATCGTCGCCGCCGAGCTCGCGCGCTTCGAGCGCTGGCTCGGCTCGCTCGAGGTGCTGCCGACCGTGGCCTCGCTGCGACTCCGCGCCGACGACATCGTCGGCCGCGTCCTCGCCGAGAACATCGGCCGTTTCGAGGATCTGAGCCACGCCGATCAGGTCCGGGTCGAGGCGATGGCGCGGGCGATCGCGAGCCGCCTCCTCCACGAGCCGACGCTGCGGCTGAAGCGCGCGGCCGAGGAGTCAGACGCCTATCAGCAGGTCGCCGCGCTCCGCGAGCTCTTCGGCCTCGATGCCGGGACCGAGCCCGAGGGCGCCGGCGCCGAGGTCACGCCGCTGCGCCGCCGCGCCGACCGGGCCGGGGACTGAGACCCTGAGCGGTCTGCGGATCGGCACCCGCGGCAGCGCCCTCGCGCTGGCGCAGGCGGGCACGGTCGCCGAAGCGATCGGCGACGCCGAGCTCGTCGTCGTCCGGACGTCGGGGGACGAGGGCTCGCCGTCCGCCGCCACCACCCTCGACGACAAGTCGCGCTTCGTCCGCGAGATCGAGCGAGCGCTCCTCGACGGCGAAGTCGACCTCGCCGTCCACAGCGCGAAGGACCTGCCGGGCGAGCTGCCCGAGGACCTCGACCTCGTCGGCGTGCCGGCGCGCGAGGATCCCGCCGACGTCTGGATCGGCCCCGGCGCCTCGATCGCCGAGGTGCCCGAGGGCGCGCGCGTCGGGACCGCGAGCATCCGCCGCCGCTCCCAGCTCCTCGCGCTTCGCCCCGACCTCGACGTCGTCGAGCTCCGCGGCAACGTCGACACCCGTCTCGCCAAGCTCGCGGCGGGCGAGGTCGACGGGATCGTCCTCGCGGCGGCGGGCCTGCGCCGGCTCGGCCGCGAGAGCGAGATCGGCTTCCGCTTCGGGCTCCGGGCGCTGACGCCCGCCCCCGGCCAGGGCTCGCTCGCGCTCGAGGCGCCGGCGGGCTCGGGCGACGCCGCCGCGGCGGCGGCCGGTGTCACCGACCGCGAGGCGCTCGTCGAGCTGACCGCCGAGCGCGCCGTGGTGGCCGGGATCGACGCGAGCTGCGACACGCCGGTGGGCGTCTGCGCCCGCCACACCGAGGGCACCCTCGCGATCCGCGGCTACGTCGGGCTGCCCGACGGCAGCGAGCACTTCTACGACGAGGTCGAGGGCGACGCCGGCCAGCCGGTGGCGCTGGCCGAGGCGATGATCGAGCGGATGCGCGACGCCGGCGCGCTCGACCTGCTCGAGCGGGCGAACGAGTGGACGGGCTCGTGATGACCTTGCGCGGCGACTACGTCCCCGGCGACGCCGGCCCGCGACCCGGGGTCGCATACCTCGTCGGCGCCGGGCCGGGCGACCGCGGCCTGATGACGAGTCGCGCGCTCGAGCTGATCGCCGGCGCCGACGCGATCCTCTACGACCGCCTGATCCCGGACGGCGCGCTCGACGGCGCCCGGGCCGACGCCGATCTGATCTACGTCGGTAAGGCGCCGGGCAGGGTTGCGATGGAGCAGGAGGAGACCGAGAAGCGGATGGTCGCGATCGCGCTCGAGGGCCGGTCGGTCGTCCGGCTCAAGGGCGGAGACCCGTTCGTGTTCGGCCGCGGCGGCGAGGAGGCGGAGACGCTGCGCGCCGCCGGCGTGCCCTTCGAGGTCGTCCCCGGCGTGACGGCCGGCATCGCCGCATCCGCCTACGCCGGGATCCCGGTGACCCACCGCGACGACGCCTCCGCGGTCGCATTCGTAACCGGCCACGAGGACCCCGAGAAGGAGTCCTCGGCGATCGACTGGGACGCGCTCGCCTCCTTCCCGGGAACGCTTGTCCTCTACATGGGCGTCAAGAACCTGCCGCGGATCAGCGAGCGGCTGATCGCCTCCGGCCGCGATCCGGACGAGCCCGCGGCCGCGATCCAGCGCGGCACCTGGCCCGACCAGCGCGCGGTCGTCGCGACCGCGGCGACGCTGCCGGACGCGGTCGCCGAGGCGGGGCTGAAGGCCCCGGCGATCCTCCTCTTCGGCCCCGTCGCGGCCCGCCGCGAGCAGATCGGGTGGCTCGAGCAGCGCCCGCTGCACGGGCGCCGGGTCGTCGTCACGCGCGCCCGCGCGCAGGCGAGCTCGCTCGCCGCGGAGCTGCGCGGCCTCGGCGCCGAGGTGGTCGAGCTGCCGGCGATCCGAATCGAGCCGCGGATCGAGACCGACGCCGTCGCGGCGATGGTCGAGAACATCCACTCCTACGCGCTCGTCTGCCTGACGAGCCCCAACGGCGCCGAGCTCCTGATGCGGGCGCTCGCCGACCGCGGGCTCGACGCCCGCGCGCTCGCCAACGCGACGATCGCCGCGATCGGGCCCGGGACCGCGCGACGGCTGCGCGAGCTCGGGCTGATCGCCGACATCGTCCCGCCGCGGTCGATCGCCGAGTCGCTGGTCGAGTCGCTGCGCGAGGTCGAGGTCGACGGGCGCCCGGTCCTGATCGCGCGCGCGGCCGAGGCCCGGGACGTCCTGCCGGAGGCGCTCGCCGAACGCGGCGCGGAGGTCGACGTGGTGCCGCTCTACGAGACCGTTCGCGAGCCCGCCGACGAGGGGCAGATCGCGGCGATCGCCGGGGCCGACTACGTCACCTTCACCTCCTCTTCCACGGTCAGGTTCTTCCTCGAGACGGTTGGCGACGCGTTCCCGGCCGATGCCCGGGTCGTCTCGATCGGTCCGGTGACGAGCGAGACCGCGCGGGAGCTCGGGCTCGAGGTCGCGGTCGAGGCCGAGCGCCACGATCCCGACGGCCTCCTCGCGGCCTTGCTGGCGGACGCCGCCGACTAGAGTCAGGGCGCGGATGGGGCTTCCGATCACGTTCCTGACCGACTACGGGGTCGCCGACGACTTCGCCGGCGTCTGCCGGGCGGTGATCGCCCGGATCGCACCGGGCACGCAGGTGATCGACATCAGCCACGGTATCGGCCGCCACGACGTCCGCCAGGCCTCGGCGATCCTCGCCGACTCGCTTCCCTACGCCCCCGTCGGCGTCCACCTCGCGATCGTCGACCCCGGCGTCGGGGGCCCGCGCCGCGCCGTCGCCGTCCGTACCGAGGGCGAGGGCCACATGCTCGTCGGCCCCGACAACGGCCTGCTGCCGCCGGCGATCGACATCCTCGGCGGCGCCGCCGAGGCGGTCGACATCAGCAACTCCGACTACCGGCTCGACCATCCCTCCGCCACCTTCCACGGCCGCGACCTCTTCGCTCCGGTCGCCGCCCAGCTCGCCCTCGGCAACGAGCTGAGCAAGGCCGGGGTGCCGATCGAGCCGTCGAGCCTCGAACGCCAGCCGGTCTCCCGCCCGCGGCTCGAGCAGCTCCGCGCGTTCGCCCACGCCGAACGGATCGACGGCTTCGGCAACATCTCCCTCGACCTCTGCCGCGACGATCTCGACGGCCACCCGCTCGCCGGCGCGGCCCGCGTCTCGGTCGGCTCGCGCAAGCGCCGCCGCACCGCAACCCGCGCCAACGCCTTCGAGGACGTCGCCGACGGCGGCTTCCTCTTCTACGAGGACTCCTCCGGCCGCATGGCCATCGCCGTCAACCGCGGCGACGCCAGCGAGGTGCTGGATCTGAGGGTCGGCGA
>JADFCZ010000099.1 GCA_018263295.1 Conexibacter sp. | reverse complement strand
GGGACGGCGAGCTCGCGGATCCGCTCGACCGTGTGCGCGACGCCATGGGGAGCGTCGATCGCGTCGACGACGAGCGCGACCCGGGGCGCGCGGCCACGGTCCTCGTCGAGGCGCGCGCGCTCGCCGGCGAGGAACGCGATCGCAGGGACGTAGGGGACGACCGGGAGACACGCTGCGAAGAGGTCCGGGAGCGCCGCGACGATGTTGTCGCCATCGGCGATCCCGGCCGTGAGGGAAGACGCCGCCGCTCGCAGGCGCGCATCGTGCACGCTGCGGGCGCGGCGGAACAGGTCGCGGTGGCGAAACCCGTCACGTTGCATCAACTCGATCAGCTCCGGCCCGGAACCGACGCCGACCGCGTCGATCCATGCGGCCAGCAGGGCGCGGGCGTCGGCGGGGCTGAACTCGCCGCCGTCGGCGCCGTGGCGGGCACGGCCCTCGCCGACGATGCGCTCGAGCAGCGAGAGGACGGCCGCGGGCGGCGGCGGGGCCGCCGGCACGTCGTCGGTGAGGAAGCTGCGGGCTGCGATCGCGATCGCCGCGTGCGCCCACTTCTCGGCGCTGCCCTCCTCTCCCCCGGGCTCGCCGGCTCCGGCGCGGAGGTTGGCGAGGAAGTCCGCCGCGCCGGCAGCGGACGGCGTCGCCGTCCAGGTGCGACCGATGTCGACGCCCGCGTGATCGTCGGAGCCCCCGACGGCCGCGAGCCCCTGGGTCTCGGCGAAGACCGCGGCGGGGCGGTTCAGCTCATGGGCCCGCGAGCCGTTCCGGGTCTCCCAGGTCCCGAACAGCTCGGCGAGCCGGCGCCGGTGACGCGGCGCGAGCGGCGCGGCGACGGCGTAGAAGGGGTGGGCGAGCGCGCACGCGATCTCGTTGCCGCGCAGGTACTCGGCGCATTCCTCGACGTTCCCGGAGTGAGCCTGAAGCCACTCGTGATCGCCGGGCGTGATTCCGAAGCAGAGCACGTGCACGGCCTGCGGCTCGCCGGGGAAGGAGACAGTCAGCTCCTCCGAGATGAAGACGTCGGGCCGGTCGGCGATCGTCAGGACCCCGTCGATCGTGTCGTGGTCGGTGATCGTCACGAAGTCCATGCCGCGCCGCTTCGCGAGCTCGTAGACCTCCTCGGGTGGGGTCGCGCACTCGGGCAGCCCGGCCCGGCGCTGCACTCCGAGCTTCGACACCTGCGAAGCGGTCGAGTGGCAATGCAGGTCGGCACGGCTCGTCGCGGTCCTGCTGAGGTCGGGGGTCATCGTTGCTCCCTCGTTCGATTCGCTCATTCGAGAGGAAGGTTCGCGAGCGCGGGCCCCCGCGGCGTTAATTCCCTGCAACGCCGCGGTTAATTGGCTGTGAAAGGCAGGCGGGGCCGGGCGACCCGGCTCAGGTGACGTCCGCCTCGGCCTCCGCCAGCTCGGCAGCGGCCCGCGCCGCCCGCTCGGCGGCGACGAGCCGCTCCTGCTCGGCATCCTCGAGCGCCAGCCGGGCGCGCTCGGCGCGCTCGGCGGCCCGGCGCATCTCGGCAGCCCTGGCGATCTCGCGGTCGGCGGCGCGGACGAGCAGGCCCCACACGCCCCGCTCCTCGGACTCCTTCCAGAGCTCGGTGAAACGATCGTGGAGAAGCGCGCGACGAGCGCGCAGGTAGACCTCGAGGACGTCGAGGCCGCGATAGGCGGTGCGGTGCGGCGCTCGGGCCGCGAGCTTCGGCTCCAGGTCGGGATCGTCGCCGGCGCGGGAGCGCACCGAGTCGGCATCGGCCAGCCGGAGCTTGCGCCGGTGGCGGGCGAGCCGCGGCAGCATCACGTCGCAGTCGTGGATCTCTCCGAGAAGGTCCTGCAGCTCCTTCGTCCGCCGCTTCGCCGTCGCCGCGGGCCGGCCGAAGCAGAAACCGGTCGCCTCGAGCACGTAGCGGAGGCGCTTGGCGGCAATCCGCATCGCGTGCTGGGTGTCGGACGATTCGGGGTCGAGGGCGTCGCCGGCGAGCGAACGGAGCTCGTCGACCCGAACGAGGACGATCCGGGCCGCGTTCTCGGCCAGCGACCCCGCCGGGTCGAGCTTCTTGACCTTGCGCGCCTTCACGGCGCGCCTCCCGGACCCGGAGGGCCTTCGGCTGCGGCGGCCTCGCCAAGCGCCGCGGCCGAACCCCCTGCGGCCTCGCGCGCGGCCGCCGCGAGCTCGTGGATGGCGGCCTCGAGCCGGGCGAGGCGCTCGGCGTCGACGGGGCCCGCGAGCGCATCGTTCGCCTCGAGCTGCTCGACCTCGAACTCCTCGATCAGTGACGCGATGCCGCGGCGATCGGGGTGCGGCATCGCCTCCGCGAACGATCCGAGCATCGCGATCGCGACATCGCGATCGCGGCGTTCCCCGAGTGCGTCGGCGAGTCCCTTGACCTCTGCGAGGACCGCCTTCGCCCGCTTCTTCGGAAAGCACGGCCAGAAGACCTCGAGGGCGGCCCGGAGCCGCCGCGACGCGACCCGCATGTCGTGAACTCCCTCGATCCGCTCGACGTCCAGCACGTTCGCGGAGTGGCCGAGCAGCTCGCTGCAGCGGACCTCGAGCACCCGCGCCGCCACCTCGCCGTAGGCGAGGTCGGTGCTCAAGCCGGGAATCTCCCGTGCCTTGGCCATCGGCCAACCCTAGTGACTGGGCGAAGCTAGGCGGCCCGGTCGACGGCGGCGCCGTCGCCGTCGGTCAGCATCTCGAGGATCACGCCCTCGCGGAGCCCGCCCTTGCCGATCTGAAGCGGCTGGCCGAGCATCTGCGAGAACTGCTCGAGCAGCAGCACTCCGGCGGCGAGGACCTCGACCCGGCGCGGATCGAGCTCGAACTTCTTGGCGACCTCGACCGCAGGATCGCTGGTCAGCACGCGGACGCCGCGTTCCAGCGTCTCGTACTCGAGCACGGCGCCGACGAGCCGGCGCAACGACGTCGCGCTGCCGCCGACGGCGACGGCCTGGTCGGGGTGCTCGAGCTCGACGTCGGCGAAGAAGTCCTCGATCCGCTCGCGGAGCTTGCGGATCTCTCCGGGGCCGGGAGGATCGCCCGTGATCAGGTCCTCGGAGAGGACGCCGGAGCCGATCCCGTAGGAGTGGACCTCGCGGACACCGTCGGCGATCGTGCCGACGGAGACCTCGGAGGAGCCGCCGCCGACGTCGACGACCGCGATCTCGCCGTCGACGGGGTGTCCGAGCGCCTTCGTCGCGCCGATGAACGCCAGCCGCCCCTCCTCGTGGTCGCTGAGCACGTCGACGGGAACGCCCGCGGCCCGCTCGATCTCGGCCGCGACGGCGGGCCCGTTGGCGGCCTTGCGGATCGCGGCGGTGGCGACGATCCGGATCGCCTCGGCGCCGAGCTCCTGAGCGAGCCGGACCTGCGTGCAGACGACGTCGACGACCTCGTGCAGCTTCTCGTCGGAGATCTCGCCGCCGCCCCGCGTCACGTCCTTGCCGATCCGCGTGTAGGCCCGCTGCTCCATCACCTTGCGGAGTTGGCCCTCCTCCGGTTCGGCGACGAGGACCCTGGTCGTGTTGGAACCGATGTCGATCGCCGCGCAGAGCATCCGTTGGCTGATCTTGTCAGAGGTGCCGCGGCGAACACGGGCGGGACGGGGCCGCCCGACCTCGCGCAAGAGCGTCAGCCGTGACATGACCTGATGATCGTGAGCCTGACGGCGGAACTGGTTAACCGGAGGTGAAGGCGGCGGGGAATATCGTGGTTAGCAGCGTTTTCACCTCCGGTTCACCGATCTTTCACCGGGCTCCCCCGGTTCACGGCGAATCTCGTGTCATGCGCATCGGAGATCCGCTCGGCGACCGGCTGGGCCTCAACGTCCCGTACGAGTGGTGGCCCGGCGAGGAGCTTCTCGCCGAGATCGAGGAGGCCGGGTTCGGCTGGGTGCAGCTTCCCGCGCCGCCGAGCTCGGTCCTCTCGGACACCCGCAACTGCATCCGCCACGCCCGAGCGGTGGCCGCGGCGCTGCGAGAGACCTCGCTCCGCGCCGTCCTCCACGCCCCCGGCGACCTGTCCGCCGGCGAACGGGTATCGGACCGGGCGCTCGCGGGAGCACTCTCCTACGCCGCCGAGTGCGGGGCCGAGCAGGTCGTCTACCACGCGCAGATGGTCATCGAGGGCCGGGGAGCCGAGGACCGGCTGCTCGCCGAGACCCGCTCGCTCGCGGTTCTCTGCCGGACCGCCGAACGCGTCGGCGTCCGTCTCGCGCTCGAGAACCTCGCCCCCGTCTACCCCGGTCCGGAGACCGTCTCCGCGAACCCGCTCGCGGTCCGGGCACTCGTCCGCCGACTCGACTCCGAGGCCGTCGGGCTCTGCCTCGACGTCGGCCACGCCAACGTGATCGCCGGCCTCCGCCGGACCTCGCTGCACCGGATGATCGCCCCCGTCCTCGACGTCGCGACGATGTTCCACGTCCACGACAACCTCGGCGCCCGCTGGCGTGCGGTCGACCAGCGGCCGGGCATCGACCCGCTGCGGCTCGACCTCCACCTCGCCCCCGGCGAGGGTTCGATCGACTGGGCCCAGGCCGGAGCGCTGCTCGCCCCTCACGACGCCCCGATGCTGCTCGAGATCCACCCTCCCCGGGCCCGCCCGGCGGAGCTGGCAGCCGGCACCCGGGCCGAGCTAGGAGTGCTTGACGACGAGGCTCTCGATGCTGTTGCCGGCGGTCCGGCAACGATCGATCCCCTCCTCTAGCGCGTTGTAGATGTCCTTCCAGCGGAGGACGAACATCGGATCGATCGCGTTGTCGAAGAGCGACGCGAGCGCGCCCCGGTAGAGCCGGTCACCCTCGCGCTCGAGGTCGCGGATCTCGCCGAGCCGCTCGTCGACGCCGTCGAGCTTCTCGAGCCCGTCGAGGGCGGAGCAGAGGGCACGTCCGCTGTCGCGGAGAACCCCGGCGAGTTGCTGGGCCTGCTCCATCGGCGCCTCGACGTGCTTGATGGCGAGCTGCTCGGAGACCTCCTCGACGTCGTCGACGACGTCGTCGATCGCGCCGGCCAGCGCGTGGATGTCCTCACGGTCGAACGGGGCCATCTTGCTCACCCGCAGCCGGTTCACGAGCTTGTGCGTGAGCCGGTCGCCCTCGTGCTCGAGGCGGGTGATCTCCGCTCGCAGGCCCCGGTCCTCGGGCCAGCTCCTCAGCAGCTCGTCGAGAGCCGTCACGGCGTTCGCGAGGTTGTGCCCGGAGCTCCGCAGCAGGCCGAACATCTCCACCTGCGGGGGCTTCGCCCCGAAGGCGTTCCAATGACGCCTAGCCGACTGCAGGTCCTGGATGTGACGCATCCTCGAACTCCCGGAAGAGCCCGGTGACGACGAAAGCGGTCTGCTCGCCGATGTCGACTGCGTTGTCGCCGATCCGCTCGAGCGCGCGGGCGACGAGCATCATCGTGATGCCCCACTCCCGCATCTCGATGTCGTCGCCGATCGCGATCGCCCGGGCGAAGCACTGGCGATTGAGGTTGTCGACGACGTCGTCCTGGCGGACGAGGTCGCGGGAGAGCTCGACGTCGCGGTCGGCGAAGCCCTGCTTGCACTGGCTCACCAGGGACTTGACCTGGTGGCCCATCGTGACGATGTCGCGCATCATCTCCTCGTCCCGCGGGGGCTCGTGTCCGGTCAGCGGGATCACCTTCGCGATGTTCACGCACTGATCGCCCATCCGCTCGACCGACTTCATGACGTGCAGCAGCGCCGCGATCAGGCGCAGGTCCGTTGCGACCGGTGCCTGCGTGGCCAGCAGGTTGAGGATCGACTGGTGCACCTCGAGGTAGCGGCCGTCGATCCGATCGTCGTCGGCGATCACCATCTCGGCGAGCTCCACGTCCGAATGGCGGATCGCCTCGAGCGTCCTGCTCAGAGTCTCGCTGACGAGGTCGAGACCGCCGAGGGACCGCACCTCGAGCTCGGTCAGCTCCGCCTGGTAGTGGGTTCGCGTCGCGTCGGGCACGTCAGCCGACCTTGCCGCTGACGTAGTCCTCGGTCCGCGGATCGCCGGGGTTGGTGAAGATCTTCTCGGTCGCGTCGTACTCGACGATGCGCCCCCAGCGGTTCTGCTCGGTTGCGTCGAGCTCGACCATCAGGAACGCGGTCCGATCCGAAACCCGGGCCGCCTGCTGCATGTTGTGGGTGACGATGACGATCGAGAACTCGCGCTTGAGCTCCATCATCAGGTCCTCGATCTTGCCGGTGGAGATCGGATCGAGGGCGGAGCACGGTTCGTCCATCAGGATCACGTCGGGCTCGACGGCGATGCACCGTGCGATGCAGAGCCGCTGCTGCTGGCCGCCGGACATGCCGAAGGCGTTCGAGTCGAGGCGATCCTTCACCTCGTCCCAGAGCGCCGCCCCTCGCAGGGCCTTCTCGACGATCTCGTCCATGTCTCCCTTCATCCCGAGGATTCGCGGACCGAACGCGACGTTCTCGTAGATCGACTTCGGGAACGGGTTCGGCTTCTGGAACACCATCCCGATCAGCTTGCGGACCTGGACCGGGTCGACCTTCGGGCCGTACAGGTCCTCGCCGTGATAGAGCAACCGCCCGGTGACCTCGGCGGTGGGCACGAGGTCGTTCATGCGATTGAGGCATCGGATCAGCGTGCTCTTGCCGCATCCCGAGGGGCCGATCAGCGCCGTCACCTCGTTCTTGTAGATGTCCATCGAGACTTCCTTGACGGCGGGCACGCCGGCATAGGAAACCGAGAGGCTCTCGAGCTCGAAGACCTTCTCGAGCTCGCCGATGTCGCGGGCATGGTGGAACTCGTCGGGCTGGACGGAGATCGAGCCGCCGGCGGCGGCACTCGTCCCGTCGCCGGCATCGTTGCCCGGCGCCTCGGCGCGTTCTCTGAAGCGTTCCTCGGTCAGTTCACTCACTCCGTTCTCCTACCAACGTTGCTCATAGCGGTTCCTCAGCCAGATGGCAAAGGAGTTCATCGCGATCAGAACCGCGAGGAGGACGACGATTCCGGCCGCGGCAAGGACCTGGAACTCCTCCTGTGGCTGCTTGACCCAGTTGAAGATGACCAGCGGCATGGCGGTGAACCCGCTCATCGGGCCGCTCGGGTCGTAGGTGACGAACGTGGCGGCCCCGAGGGGGATGAGGGGCGCAGTCTCGCCGATCGCACGGGAGATCGCGAGGATGATGCCGGTCGCGATGCCGGGGATCGCCGCCGGCAGGATCTGGCGCCGGACGGTCTGGAGCCTCGTCGCCCCCAGTGCCATCGAACCTTCGCGGATCGAGGGCGGCACGGCGCGGATCGCTTCGCGCGACACCAGGATCACTACGGGGAGCACGAGCAGCGCCAACGTGATCGACGCCGTGATGACCGTGAAGCCGAGGCTCAGCGGGCCACGCGCGATGAACGCGAGGCCGAGGAGGCCGTAGATGATCGACGGGACGGCGGCCAGGTTCTGGACGTTGACCTCGACGGCCCTCGCGAAGCGGCTCTCCTTACCGGTGAACTCCTCCAGGAACACCGCCGACCCGACCCCGAGCGGAACGATGAAGAGGATCACGAAGGCCATGATCCAGAGCGTCCCGATGATCGCCGAGTGGAGGCCGGCGTTCGCGGGCAGCGAGGAGGTGCCGTTCGTCAGCAGGTCCATGTTCAGGCGCGGCCAGCCCTTGATCAGGTTGTCGCCGACCAGCAGCGCCAGGCCCGCCAGGGCGATCATGATCCCGAGGAAGAGCAGCGAGCCGAAGAGGCCGTTGCGGACGACGTCCTTGCGCGGCTGATCGCTGAGGACGCCGGCGGTGACCCCGCGGGCGCCGGCGATCGCGACCTGTGCGCGCGCGGTCTTGGGATCGAAGTCGCTCATTCGTAGACCTCGCGATAGCGACGGACGATGCGGATCGAGAGGACGTTCATCAGCAGGGTCATCACGAACAGCAGCATCGCCACGGCGAAGACGGTCTTGTAGGTGATCGAGCCGGTGGCGATGTCGCCCGTCGCCGTCGTCGCGATGAAGGCTGTCATCGCCTGGATCGGCTCGGTCGGATTCAGGGTCAGGTTCGGCGTGTTGCCGGCGGCGAGTAGCACGACCATCGTCTCGCCGATGGCCCTGGAGGCCGCCAGGATGATCCCCGCGACGACCCCGGAGAGCGCCGCCGGCAACACGACCCTCGCGGCCACCTTCGACTTCGTCGCGCCGAGGGCGTAGGCACCCTCGCGGAGCCCGTTCGGCACCGCGCTCATCGCGTCCTCGGACACCGTGGCGATGATCGGCACGATCAGCAACCCGATCGCGAGGCCGCCGGCGAGGGCGCTGAAGATCCCGGGCTCGTCGCCGAGGAACCCGGGCCAGAACTTCTGGATCTGCGGGGTGATGAACACGAGCGCGAAGAACCCGAAGGCGACCGTGGGAACGCCGGCCAGCACCTCGAGCACGGGCTTGACGATCCTGCGGACGCGGCGACTGGCGTACTCCGAGAGGTAGAGGGCCGAGGCGATCCCGATCGGAATCGCGAAGACCAGCGACCAGAGGGTGATGCTCAGCGTCCCGACGACGATCGGCAGGACCCCGAACGTCGGCGGCGTGAAGGTGGGGCCCCAGTCGGTCCCGAACAGGAAGTCCTTGATCGGGACGTCCCCGAAGAACTCGACCGAGGGAACCAGGAGCGAGATGACGATGGCCGTCGTCGTGATCACCGAGATCGCCGCGCAGGCGGCGAGCAGCGCGATCGTGATCTTCTCGCCGTAGCGAGGACTCGCGGCCTCCAGCCGGGGCTTCATGGCCGCCGGGCCGGAGGCCGCGATGTCGCTCGCCTGCATCGTGCTTACTCCTGGCGGGGGGCGATCAGCCGCCCGACACCACCGAGGCGGACGCCGACTGCTGCTCCTCGGTCATCGGGATGAACCCGATCTGAGGCGCGATGTCGACCGCGTTGTCCACGTAGTACTCGGCGAACGGCTGCAGAGCGTCGTTGCTCTGGAGCATGTCCGTGTTGATGTACGTGTAGAGCTCGCGTCCGAGCGGCTGGTAGGAGCCGTCCTGGACGGTCTCGTCGGACGGCGCGACGCACCCGTCGCCGCCGTCGATCTCGGCCGCCTTGAGGTTGCCCTCGTTCTCCGTGTAGTAGGAGTAGCCGAAGTAGCCGATGCCACCCTCGGACCCCTCGACGCCGGTGACGGTCTGGTTGTCGTCCTCGCCGACGTTGTTGTAGTCCTTGGTCTGCACGCCCTCTTCACCGTTGACCGCGTCAGTGAAGTAGTCGAACGTGCCGGAGTCGGTACCGGGGCCGAAGCGCTCGATCTCGGCGCTGAAGTCAGCGTCGAGGTCGGTCACGTCGGACCAGCTCGAAACGGGGTTGTCGGGGCCCCAGATCTGAGCGAGCTGGTCGACCGTCAGACAGGTGACCGGGTTCTCGTTGTTGAGCACCACGGTCAGCGCGTCGTTGGCGACCTGGACTTCCTCGTAGCTGACGCCGCCCTTCTTGCAGAGGGCCTCCTCCTCGGGCTCGATCTGGCGGGAAGCGTCGTTCATGACCGTCTCACCGGCGCAGAACTTCTCGAAGCCGCCACCGGTCCCGGACTCGCCGACCGAGATCTCGACGTCGGGGTTGTCGGCGTTGAACTGCTCTGCGACGGCCTGCGTGAGCGGGCCGACCGTGCTGGAACCGTCGATGCGGAGCTCGCCCGAGAGTCCGGTCGGAGTCGAGGACGACCCGTCGGAGCTCGTGCTGTCGTCGCTGCCGCACGCGGCGACTCCGACGGCCAGCAGCGCCAGCGCCGAAGTCGTTGCGAAGAACTTGCGTGAGTTCACTGAATGTGACTCCTTGTTTCGTTTGTTGGGATGCAATCCGGAGGGGGCGGGCATGGGCGCGCCCCGGAACGGTCTCCGGGCAGATGCAGAGTTCCAGCGTGCATCCGCAAGCTTGTTACGAGGCTGTGCCCGAGCTGTGAAAAAGGTGTTAACCGGGCGGAAACCGGCTTGCCCACTGGCGATCGGCCGCCCCGGACGGGGCGGCGGCAGCGGCAACGGGGCGGGTCAGGCGTCGGCGGGCTCGAGCGCGGGCTCGGCGGCGGGCGCCGCGGGCGCCGACGCCGGGGCGCCGGAGGCCGAGGGATCGAGCGGCTCGGGATCGAAGCGGTACCCGATCCCGAAGTGGGTGTGGATGTAGGTCCAGCTCGGCGAGAGCTGCTCGAGCTTGATCCGGAGCTTGCGGATGAAGACGTCGACCGAGCGATCGCCGTGCGCCATCTCGTAGCCCCAGACCCGCCGGTAGACCTCGCCGCGCTCGATCACCGAGCCCTGGGCATCGGCGAGCGCCTGCAGGAGCTCGAACTCGCGCCGGGTGAGGTCGGCGCTGCGGCCGGCGACGAAGGCCTGGTACTGGTCGGCGCGGATCTCGAGCTCGCCGACGACGAGCGGTCCGCGCTCGTCGCCGTCGGAGCTGCGGCGACGGCGACGGCGGACGACGGCCTCGATCCTCGCCATCACCTCCTCGGGGTGGCAGGGCTTGGCGACCCAGTCGTCGGCTCCGAGCCGGAGGCCGCGGACGCGCTGGGCGACCGTCGACTCGTTGGTGCAGATGATCACGCCGAGGCCGGGGAGCATCCCGCAGACCCGCTCGAGGTACGGCCACGCCTCCTCGGGCGGGAGGACCGACATGTCGAGCACGAGCGCGTTGATCTTCATCGCCACGAGCTCCTCGACGGGGACGATTCCGCCGAGCACGCGATGCTGCCAGCCCGCCGCGTCGAGACGGTTGCCGAGCACCTTGATGAAGGCGCCGTCGCGGTCGAGGACAGCGACTCGGAGTGTTCCGGTGGAGGAGCTCATCGCGAGCAGGCCGGGCGATCGGGCCGCGACCTCATGGCCATCGTACCGGCGCAACGGCCCGATTTCGCCGATCTCGCCGATTGGTAACCGGATTTTCACACGGCCGTCTCCGGATGTTCACCGCGCCATCCCGCCCCGCGGCGAAGGTGCCTGCCAGCACGGGAGCGCATCCTCGTGCGGCGCGCGGCCTCCTCCTGCCCCTGGGCCGCGCGCTTTCGTTCCGGGACGTTTCCGGAGCGTTCAGCTCGTGATCGTGCCGCTCGCAGCGAGCGCGATCACGAGTACCCCGAGCGGGATCCGGTAGGCGACGAAGATCGCGAGCGAGTGGTGCGCCAGGTAGCGGAGCAGCCAGGCGATCGCGGCGTAACCGGAGATGAAGGCGACGACCGTGGCCACCGCGGTCGGCACGAAGCCGACGCTGCCCTCGCCGCCGATGTTTCTGAGTTCGAAGATGCCGCTGAGCACGACCGCCGGGACCGAGAGCAGGAACGAGTAGCGGGCGGCCGCGGTCCGGTCGAAGTTGCGGAACAGGCCGGCCGAGATCGTCGCCCCCGAGCGCGAGACGCCGGGGATCAGGGCGAACGCCTGCCAGACGCCGATGAAGAGCCCGTCGCGGCCGTTGATCTCCTTCAGCGGCCGGTCGCGCTGCCCGAACCGCTCGGCCGCGAGCATCACGAAAGAGAAGGCGATCAGCATCGTGCCGACGAGATAGAGGCTGCGCGCCCCCGACTCGATCTGGTTGCGGAAGACGAAGCCGAAGATCGAGATCGGAATCGTCCCGAGGATGATGAACCAGCCGAGGTTGGCCTCGGTGCTGCGCTCGGCGAAGGGGATGCGAAGCTCGGCCAGCCACGCCCGGCAGATCCGGATCAGGTCGACCCGGAAGAACATCAGGACCGCGGCCATCGTCCCGAGCTGGATCACCGCCGTGAATGCGGCGCCGGGGTCGCCCCATCCCGCCATCGCCGGAACGATCAGCAGATGGCCGCTCGAGGAGATCGGCAGGAACTCCGTCAGGCCCTGGACGAGCCCGAGCACGATTGCCTGGAACACCGACATCGGCGCGCAATCCTAGGGGTCGGGACCTTCGGTAGAGTGCGCTCCCGTGCAAGGCACCCGTCGCAAGCCCGCGTTCGCAGCTGCCCTGGTCGCGGTCGTCGCGGTCATCGCGTTGGTGCTCGCGCCCGCCGCGATGGCGGCCGACGGCGTCGGCCTCGGAGGCCGGACGACCGACAAGAGCGTCACGTTCTTCTGCTTCGGCGTCATCGCCCTCTTCATCGTCCTCCCGATCGTCCTCTCGCTGATCCAGGCGAGGCTCGAGGGTCGGAAGGAACGGATGCGCGAGCAGATCGAGCGCGTCCGCCGCTCCTAACCGGGCGTCCCCCACCCGGTCCCCGCGCCGCAGCCGCGATCGCGGCCGCTTCGGCGTTCGTGCGTGTCGTGTGAGCTTGCTCACACTTCCTTAATACTTTGCAGGCATCGGGGTAGTTGCCGCCGAAGCCCGACCCTCCCGACCACCCGTCGCAGGCCCCGGGCCGCCCAACAAGCGCGGAAGACGCGCCAGGAGGCTCCTCACCGATGCGGATCGTTCCGAACCATGCAAACCCGTCTCGCCGCGCCATCGCGCGCGGCGCCGCCCTGCTCGCGCTGGCCCTGCCGGCGAGCGCCGTCGCCGCTCCTCCCGCGGGCGGCGGCGATTCCGGTGACGGGCGCGAGAGCGCCGACTCGCCGGCCGACATCGCCGCGCTGATCATTGGCCTGCAGGCGGGCCGCACCGCCGAGCCGCCGCGCCCCGTCAACCCGGTGGCCGCCCCGGTCGATTACGGCACCGCGATCAACACCTTCGGCGGCGGCGGCATGCGCACCCACGAGGGCCAGGACATGTTCGCGCCCGAGGGCACGCCGGTCGTCTCCCCCACCGCCACCGAGGTGCTCGAGACCGGCACCGACGGCGGGCGCGGCAACTGGGCCGCCCTCTGGGACGCCGAGGCGGGACACACCTACGTCTACATGCACATGAGCGCACCCGCCGGCGTCGAGGCCGGCGAGAAGCTGGAGCCCGGCCAGGAAGTCGGCCCGCTCGGCTGCACCGGCTCCTGCGACGGCGCCCACCTTCACTTCGAGATCCGCGAGGGCAAGAGCCCCTACGCGAAGCCGATCGATCCGCTGCCCGAGCTCCAGCGCTGGCAACCGGCCAAGTAGCTCCGAGCTCCCGACGCCCCCACCGCCGCGGGACTACGATCGCCGCGTGGAGCTCGTCACCTACGAGACCCGCGGCAGCACCGCGATCCTGACGATCAACCGGCCCGAGCGCCGCAACGCCGTCGACACCGCGACCGCCGGGGAGTTGCTCGCCGGGCTCCGCCGCTTCGAGGCCGACGACGACCTCGGCGTCATGGTCCTCACCGGCGCCGGCGACCAGGCCTTCTGCGCGGGTGCCGACCTGAAGGCGGTCGCGGCGGCCGGCTCGATCCCCGGCGACGTCGTCGAGGCCGTAGCCGGCAGGCCCGAGGGCCCGATGGGCTTCACCCGCTTGACCGCGAGCAAGCCGGTGATCGCGGCGATCGGCGGCTGGTGCCTCGCGGGCGGGCTCGAGCTCGCCCTCTGGTGCGACCTGCGGATCGCGTCGCGAAGCTCGCGGCTCGGCTATCCCGAGCGGCGCTGGGGAGTGCCGCTGATCGACGGCGGCACCCTGCGCCTGCCGCGGATCGTCGGGCTCGGCCGCGCGCTCGACCTGATCCTGACCGGCCGGATCATCGAGACCCACGAGGCGCTCGACTGGGGGCTCCTGACCGAGGTCGTCGACGACGGCGCCCACCTCGACCGCGCGCTCGAGATCGCCGACGGACTCGCCGGATTCCCCCAGACGACGATGCTCTCCGACCGCCGCTCGGCGATCGAGGGCTCGACGCTGCCGCTGGCCGAGGGCCTCGAGTTCGAGAAGCGCGTCGGCCTCGAGTCGGTGCAGACAGGGATCGAGGGGGCCGCCCGCTTCGCCGGCGGGGAGGGCCGCGGCGGCGAGGGCGCCGGCGTCTGAGGCCCATGGACGAATTTCGGTGGCGAGGCTGCCGCCGGAGGGCTACCATCGACCCATGCGGAGGATCCTGACGACACTCGTCGTCGCCCTCGCCGCCCTGGGGGCGCTCGGCATCACCGCCTCGGCCGCCGAGGCCAAGCGCTTCAAGACGAAGGCCTTCCTCGAGGAGATCGGCGACGTGCCGCCGGGAATGACCTTCGTCTTCAGCGGTCACGTCGAGTCGAAGAAGCAGCGATGCCTCGGCAGGCGGAAGGTCTCGATCTACCTCGCGCCGGCGCGGGTCGGCGCCCGCGGCGGCAGCTTCGACGACCCGCTCGTGGTCGGCAAGACGAAGCGGGACGGGACCTTCGCGCTCGACTCGGGCGCCGGGATCATCATCGCCGCGCCCTACGAGGCGCGGGTCGAGAAGCGGAAGCCGAAGCCGGGCGTCCGCTGCGGCGCCGCGATCTCGGCGCCGCTGTCGCCGCTCGAGTGACCCGGGCTAGATCCGGAACTCGCGCATCAGCCGCTTCTCGGTCTCGCCCTCGACCGAGGCGATGACCTCGATGTGATCCTCCAGCGGCGTCCCGCGGATCTTCGTCGCGAGCAGGTCGTCGACCTGGAAGATCCCGGCGGAGTTGTTCATCTTGATCTCGACCCGGATCGGGCGGTCGGTCCCGCGCTCGATCGTGACGTCGTCGATCGCCGCGGCGGAGATCGAGTGGATGCCGATGTCGCCGCGCTCGACCGGCAGCCGCGAGCGGCCCTGGGCCATGTCGAGGGCGTCGGCGACGCGGACCACTCCCGCCTCGAGCGTGTAGGGCTGACCGCGCCTGCGGTGGCCGATGATGCAGTGCAGCGCTTCTGAGACGACCACGGTCAGCTCCGGTTCCTCGTAGATCCCGTCGAGCAGCTCGCGCAGCTTCGGTTCGGCGAGGAAGAGGCTGTAGGCCTCGTGGTCGGTGCGATGGATCGACATCCCGGTGTCGTGCAGCATCGCCCCGGCGAGGACGACGACCTCGGCGTCGCGCGAGCTCATCCCGTGATCGCTGACCATCGCCGGCCGGATCCCGGCCCGGTCGGCGAGGCGCAGCATCCGCAGCGCGATGTTGGCGACGATCTGGATGTGGACCCAGGAGTGATCCGACATCCCGAGCCGTTCGGAGCCGACCTGCTGCAGGTGCCACCAGGCGCGGATCTGCGGGTCGGCCGCGGCCCGATCGACGAAGCGCTCGAGCCGGCGGTTGCCGCGGGTCGGCACCCCGAAGCGGACCGACTCGGTGCGCTCGCGCAGCGAGGGGCCCTCGGTCTCCGGCTGCTCGGGCTGATCGGCCATCGCAGCGCAGTCTGGCAGCGACGTCAGGCGAACGGCGAGACGAACTCGAGCAGCCGCGGCCAGACGGTGAGCTCGATCAGCGCCGCGAGCAGCAGCATCGGCAGTGCGATACCCACCGTCACGAAGGTCGCGGCGAGGAGCTCCTCCCACTCGTCACGGCGTGAGGCGATCAGCCAGGCGGCCAGCGGCAGGAAGACCGCGGTCAGCTCCAGCAGGGCGTGCGGGAGGACGGTCAGGATCAGCAGTCCGCTGCCGATGCCGAGCTGCGCCGACATCGAGGCGGCGGTCAGGCCGAGGGCGAGCGCCTGGGTCAGCAGCGAGAACGCCGTCACCGCGACCACCCACGCGATGGCCACCGGCCCGGCGCGCTCGTGGATGATCCGCGAGACCCCGGTCTTCGTCTCGGCGACCTGCTGGAGGGAGCTGCCCGCGATGAAGCCGGCGACGCAGGCCGTGGCGTGGAGGGCGAGGACCAGGAGGTTGCGACCGAGGATGTGCTCGAAGTCGGCGAACCCGACGGGCTCGCTGATCCCGGGCAGGAATACCGGCGAGGGGTCGGCCGGCACCAACTGCGAGACGACCCAGACCGCGACGATCAGCCCGGACGAGATCGCCAGGGCCCCGGCGAACCAGGGACCGAGCACCGGACCGGGGTCGCGGAGCCAGCGTTCGACCGTCGAGCGGCTCGAGCGCAGCCCGGCGGCGATGACGTAGCCCTCGGTCGCCGGACGGGCGGGCGGTTCGGAACTCACCCTGCTCAGATCGGCGCCGGCGGCCCGCCGCTTGAGCGCAGCGGGCCGCCGGCGTCACCCCCGGTCGTCAGTGGGCCGGCGTCAGCCTCCGCAGACGGGCCACGGGCTCGAGCCCGCGCGCGACATCAGCAGGGCGGCGCGGTAGTCCTGCTCGGCCTCCGGGGCGGCGGCGGGATCGCCGGAGCCGCCGACCGAAGCCCAGGTCTGGAGGTCGAACTGGTACTTGCCGCGGTAGGTGCCCGACGGGTCGACGGCGGTCGGGTCGCCGCCGGACTCGCAGGACGCGATCGAGTCCAGTGTGGCCTGGTCGACGCCGACCGACTCGGGCGTACCGAACTCGGGCTCGGCGGCGCGCCGCTTCTTCTCGGCCTCGATCTCCTTGCGGAGCTTCTCGGAGCCGTCGGCGAGGGCGACCTTGCCGGCCGTTCGGGCCTCGGAGAGGTCGCGCTTCGGCGCGACGTCGAGCTCCTTGGCCTTGTCGTACAGCTTCTCGTAGCGGACCCGGGCGACCCCGACTCCGAGCGAGCGCTCGAACTGGCTGTCGTGGTCGAGCACCGGGACGGCGGTCGCGGGCTCGTCGGGGCCGGTGGAGGCGTCGGGGGTCGTGGCGGCCAGCGCTACGCCGGCGCCGCCGAGAGCGATCGTGGCTCCGACGGCGAGGACGGCGAGGCCGTCGCGCCGTGAGCGACCGCGGCTCTTGCGTGCAGGTTCAATCGGTTGTCTGGGCAGCATCGATCCAATCCGTGTGCGTGGATCCGAACCGGGGTGAGTAGGTTGCGAGCGTCGGGCCGGCAACGACCGGGTTCGGTTGACGACACAAACGATCCCGGTCTGCGAGCCATATATGTGTGCGTCTCATCACATTTGCAATGCATCCTTCACACTTCCCTAACAATCGAGCGCGCCGGTGAATCCGGCACCACGAGCGGAGATACGGGTCGTCGAGACCGCCTTCACGGGCGACGTCTACTTCGACACCGCTGTCTCGGCCGCACTGATGCGCCAGGTCGCGCGGGGCGAGATCGGACCGACGATCCGGCTCAACCGGACCGGTCCGATCCTCGCCTTCGGCAAGCTCGACCGCCTGCGCCCCGGCTACCGGCGGGCCGTCGAGATCGCCCGCGAGCACGGCTACGTGCCGCTCGAGCGCCTTGCCGGCGGCCGGGCCGCCGTCTTCCACGAGGGGACCATCTCCTTCTCCCACGCCGTCCGCGCCGAGGGGCGGGGCGGGGCCTACTCGGGCACCCGCGACCGCTTCGCCGCGATGGCCCGGACGGTCGCCGACGCCCTCGCCGCGCTCGGCATCGACTCCGCGGTCGGCGAGGTCGAGGGCGAGTACTGCCCCGGCGAGTTCAGCGTCAACGCCCGCGGCGAGACGAAGCTCGCCGGCATCGGCCAGCGCGCGGTGGTGGGGGGCGCCCACGTCGGCGGCGTGATCGTCATCCGCGGCGGCGGCCGCATCCGCGACGTCCTCACTCCGGTCTACGAGGAGCTCGAGCTCGACTGGCGCCCGCAGACCACGGGCTCCGCGGCCCTCGAGCTCGGCGAGGCCGACGACACCGTTCCGGTCGACGAGCCGGACCCGCTGATCGACCGGGCGGTCGAGGCGATCAAGGCGGAGCTGACGAAAGAGGTCGACCTGATCCCCGCCGGCCTCGACGACAGCACCCTGAAGTTCGCCACCGAGCTGGCGGCGGACCATCGCCCGCGGGTCTAGCCGGCCGGCGCGCGTCGAATAGGCTCCGGCCGATGGCCGGGATCGGCACCTTCATCAGCGCCGGACGCTCGCTCCCCCAGGCGGTCGAGCGGGTCCGCCTCGCCGAGTCGCTCGGCTACGACTCGACCTTCGTCACTCACATCGCCGGGCGCGACTCGCTGACGGTGCTTGCGACCTACGCCGCTCACACCGAGCGGATCCGGCTCGGCACCGGGGTCCTGCCGATCTACTCGCGGACGCCGGCTGCGACCGCACAGACGGCGGCGACCATCGACGAGGCCTCCGGCGGCCGGATGGTCCTCGGCGTCGGCGTCTCCCACCGGGTCACGGTCGAGGCCTGGTACGGGCAGACGATCGACCGGCCGGTGGCGGAGATGCGCGAGTACGTCGAGGCGATGCGGGCGATGTTCCGCGGCGAGGAGCCGCCGGACGTCGCCGATGGCGGAAAGTGGCCGACGAAGTTCCGGTTCATGGGTTACGACGTCCGCCCCGAGCTGCCGATCTACATCGCCGCGCTCTCGCCGAACATGCTCCGGCTCGCCAGCGAGATCGGCGACGGCGTCCTGCTCTGGCTCTGCGACCCGCCCTACGTCCGCGACGTCGTCCTCCCCGAGGTCCGCAAGGGCCGCGAGCGCGCCGGCAAGGATCTCGAGGGGTTCGACATCGTCCCGGCGGTGCCCGCGGCCGTGACCGAGGACCGGGCGAAGACGCTCGACCGCGTCCGAGGCGATCTCGTCACCTACCTCTCGCTCCCCTTCTACCGCTCGATGCTCGAAAGGTCCGGGTTCGCCGACGAGATCGCCCGCTTCGACGAGGGCATCGGCCACGGCGACGTCGAGCGGGCCAAGGCGGCGATGTCGGAACCGATGCTCGACTCGCTCGGCGGCTTCGGCGGCCCCGACGAGGTCCGCGATGCGGTCACCCGCTACCTCGACGCCGGCGCAACCTCTCCCGGCGTCAGCCCGGTGCCCACAGCGGACTTCGACGCCACGCTGGAGGCCGGCGCCGAGCTGATCTGAGGTTCCGTTGCCGCCGGCCGGTCGGCAAGGCCCGATCGGACCGCGCTCATCAAGGTTCCCAGCTGCAATAGGTCCGATCGGGATTTGCCGGCCGGGGCCGCCGCCGGCCGCCGCCTGCCTACTCGTACTGGAGGGCTTCCATGACCTCGATCTTCGAGGCACGGCGAGCCGGCCAGATCCCGGCTATCACCCCGGCGATTCCCGCGGCGATCAGGACGAAGAGGATGCCGACGACCGGGATTCCGAGGACCAGGCCGTCGTCCTTCAGGGCCTCGACCGCGGCGACCGCGATGCCGAGGCCGATGACCGCGCCGATCAGGGCGCCGATCATCGCGGTGATCAGCGACTCGTAGCGGACCATCCGCCGGATCTGCGACTTCGAGGCACCGATCGCGCGCAGCATCCCGATCTCGCGCGTCCGCTCGTAGATCGTCAGCACCAGCGTGTTGACGACGCCGAAGAGGCTGACGATCACCGACAGCGCCAGCAGCACGTAGATCAGCGCCAGCAGCTGGTTGATCCCGTCCTCCTGCTCCTGCTTGAACTGCTGCTGGTCGCGCGCCTCGGCCTGCGGGAAACGGTCGGCGAGGAGCTGGTCGACTCGGTCCTTGGTCGAGTCCGCATCAGCTCCGGGCGCGAAGCCGACGAGGTCGGCGAAGTCCTGGCGGGCGTCGAACTGCGTGCGCAGCGTCTCGACCGGCAGGGCGAGGCTCGCGACCAGCAGCTGGACACGGTCGCGGATGCTGCCGACGACCCGGATCTGGATCTCCTTGCCGGTCGCGGTCTTCAGCGTCAGCGTGTCGCCGACGTCGACGCCGTTGTCCTCGGCCCACTGCGACTCGACGATCGCCTCCTCGGCCCCGATCCCGGTCAGCGTCGAGTCGTCGCCGTCGACCCAGTCGAGCTTGGCGACCTTGGTCAGCGTGCCCGG
>JADFCZ010000098.1 GCA_018263295.1 Conexibacter sp. | reverse complement strand
CCCGACGATCAGCGGGACGACGATCGACGCGCCGGTGATGACGATCCCGCTCTGCGGCAGCTCGAAGCCCATCGCCTTGAATGCGCCGGTGACGAGCGCCACGAATCCGAGCCCGGCGAAGATCCCGAGGATCGACGCGATGATGCCCAGGGTCAGCGCCTCGCCGAAGACGGTCGCCAGGACCTGGCGCGAGGACGCCCCGAGCGTCCGCAGCATCCCGAACTCCCGGGTCCGTTGCGCGACCGTGATCGAGAACGTGTTGAAGATCAGGAACGCGCCGACGAAGACCGAGATCCCGGCGAAGACCAGCAGGAAGGTCGTGAGGAAACTGAAGCCGTCCTTGATGTCGGCCGACTGCTGGTCGGCGTCCTCCTCGCCGGTCTGCGCCTCGGCGTCGGCGGGGAGCGACGCATTGATCCTCGACGAGAGCTCGTCGGCGCTGACCCCGTCGGCGGCCTGAACGTCGATGTTGTCGAGCTCACCGACCTTGCCGGTGATCGCCTGCGCCTCCGGAAGCGTGAACAGAGCGAAGCTGGCGCCGCCGAGCGGGACCCCCGATCCGAACCTGCCGATTCCGGAGAGCGTGTACTCCTTGGCGCCGCGCGCGCCGCTGATCGTGATCTTCTGGCCGACCTCGTAGCCCTCCTCCTCGGCGGTTATCGAGTCGATCCCGACCTCGTCGGGAGTCGACGGTGCCTCACCTTCGACCCAGGTGAAGGGGTTGAACGGCTCCGGTTCGATGCTGCCTGCGATCTGCGGCGGGCCGCCGCCCGCCGGGCCGATCCGGTCGCCGTTCTCGTCGAGGATCGCGATCGAGGTCGAGTCGGAGATCCCGCCCACCGCCTTCTCGACACCGTCGACGGAGGCGACCTTGTCGACGAGCGACTCGGGCAGCGCCGCGCCCGACTCGGGGAGGTCGAAGCCGGTGTCGAAGGCCGACTTCGGCTGGACGGTGACGTCGATCCCGGCGTTGGCCTCGGCGAAGATGTCGTCGAACGCCTTGTCGACGGAGCCCTTCAGCATGAAGGTGCCCGCGACCATCGCGACGCCGAGCATGATCGCCAGCGCCGTCAGCGCCGCCCGGAGCTTCCGTGAAGCCAGCCCGCGGAGTGCCAGGCCGAACAT
>JADFCZ010000097.1 GCA_018263295.1 Conexibacter sp. | reverse complement strand
GAAGGCGGCCGACCTGATCCTCGGCCGCGAGCCGCTGCGGGCGGCGACGGCCACGGCGGCCACGGCGGCCGCCTGAGGCCCTCCGGAACGAGCGAGGCCCGCCGCCGCTGACCGCGACGACGGGCCTCTCGCACCACGCGGGTGCGGGAGCGCTAGCTCTGTGCGGGCGCCTCGGCGGGAGCGCCGGAGTCGGCCTCCTCCTTCGCCCGGGCGGCGGCGGCGTTGCGGGCGTTGGCCGCGATGAACTCCTCCGTCTGCTCGCGGGCCTCGTCGTCGGGCCGCTGCGAGTGCGGCGACTTCATCAGGTAGCTCGACGGGCCGTCGAGCTGGCCCGAGATGCCGTTGTTGAGCGCGAGCTTGATCAGCCGGACCGCATCGATGACGACGCCGGCCGAGTTCGGGGAGTCCCAGACCTCGAGCTTGAGCTCGACGTTGAGCGGGACGTCGCCGAAGCTCTTGCCCTCGAGCCGGATGTGCGCCCACTTGCGGTCGGTCAGCCACGGCACGTAATCCGAGGGACCGACGTGGACGTCGCGGTCCTCGAGCTCGGTGCCCATGATCGACGTGACGGCGTTGGTCTTCGAGATCTTCTTCGAGTCGAGACGCTCGCGCTCGAGCATGTTGAAGAAGTCCATGTTGCCGCCGACGTTGAGCTGGCTCGTGTGCTGCATCTCGACGCCGCGCTCGTGGAAGAGGCGGGCGAGCTGGCGATGGACGATCGTGGCGCCGACCTGCGACTTGATGTCGTCGCCGATGATCGGCAGGCCGGCCTTCTGGAACCGCTCGTCCCAGTAGTCCTCGCGAGCGATGAACACGGGCAGGCAGTTGACGAAGCCGACGCCGGCCTTGAGGGCCTGCTCGACGTACCACTTGGTGGCCTGCTCGGAGCCGACCGGCAGGTAACAGACGAGCACGTCCGTCTTCGTGTCCTTGAGGATCTTGACGATGTCGGCCGTCGGCCCGGGGGCCTTCGTGATCTTCTGCTTCAGGTACTTGCCGAGACCGTCGTGGGTCATCCCGCGCTGGACCTCGACGCCCATCTTCGGGACGTCGGCGAACTTGATCGTGTCGTTCTGACCCGACCAGATCGCCTCGCCGAGGTCCTTGCCGACCTTCTCGATGTCGATGTCGAAGGCGGCCGTGAACTCGATGTCGCGGACGTGGTAGCCGCCGAGGTCGACGTGCATCAGGCCGGGGACCTGCTCCGACGGGTCGGCGTCCTTGTAGTACTGGACGCCCTGGATGAACGAGTTGGCGCAGTTGCCGACGCCGACGATCGCGACGCGGACCTTGCCGTCGTCGCTGCGACCGTTGCCGGTGTGCGCTCCATTGGTGGTGCTCATGGGTAAGCGAAAGCCTCCTGGGTCGTGGTAACTGGCCGGATCTCGTAGATCGCAGTCACCGCTCCGGTCGTTCGGACCAGGGAGCGGAAGTACGCGGCTCCGGGGGTCTGGGAGAACACCATACCCCCGGTTCGGTTACACGAACAGCCCGAAGACCGATTTGACCGAACGCTGTTCAGGTGCCGGAGTCGAGCGCGACCAGCTGCTTGCGGACGTGCCAAACCCGCTGCAGGACCGTGAAGGCGGTCAGCGCGAGCATCGTCCAGATCGCCGCCGGGAGCAGGTCGACGCTGTCGATCAGCTCCCCGTTGGCGAACATCAGCCCGGCCGAGAGGATGACGACGCGAACCGGCCTGGTCGCGATCCCGACCTTGCACTCGACCCCGAGCGCCTCGGCCCTGGCCCGGGTGTAGGAGACCATCAGCGATCCGAGGACCACCAGCAGGCAGGCGGCGGCGAGCGCCTCCTCCCCACCGGCTGCGAACTGCCAGCAGACGGCCGCGAGGACGATCCCCTCCTCGATCCGGTCGAGGGTCGAGTCGAGGAACGCGCCGAATGGAGTCCCCTTGCCCGACATCCGCGAGTAGCGGCCGTCGAGCGTGTCCATGACCGACCCGATGATGAAGGCGAGCGCGCCGAGCACGAACAGGTCCTCGAGGATCAGGACCGCGGCGGCCAGGTTCAGCACGAGCCCGGTCATCGAGATCGCGTTCGGCGTCAGGCGCGACTCGATCAGGCGGTCGCGCGCGATGTCGCGGATCTCGCCCAGGGGTCGCTCGGACCGGTCCGCGCGTCCGCGCTCACCGCCGTCCCCGCCCTGTTGCGGCTCAGCCATCGGCGATCAAACCTACCTATGCGGTGGCTTCCGCAGTCGCTTCCTCGGGCACCGGCCGGAACGACCACTGCGCGGGGCGGACCGGGGCGAGGACGCGGCTGGCGATCAGCGCCGAGCTGACCGCGACGAGCAGGCCGGCCGCGGCGTCGAGCCAGTAGTGGTTGGCGGTGACGACGATCACCCAGAAGACGAGCAGGGGATAGAGCGCCCAAAGCACCCGGGCGATCGGGTTGCGGACGAGCATCACCGCCGTCCCCGCGATCATCGAGGAGAAGCCGATGTGCATGCTCGGGACCGCCGCGTACTTGTTGACGAGCAGGCTGACGGCGTTGCTGTCCTGGTCGACGGAGGTGAAGCTGGCGATCGTGTCGGTGAAGCCCTCGCCCGTCAGCATCCGCGGCGGGGCGGTCGGGAACAGCGCGTAACCAACGAGCGCGATCCCCATGGCGACCATGAACATGTTGCGGACGAAGTAGAAGTTGTCGTTGCGGAACAGGTACAGCCAGGCGAGGAAGACGACGCTGATCGTGAAGTGCGAGTTCACGTACATCCAGTTCGCGAAGTCGATCAGCCAGGCGTGGCCGATCAACGCCTGCTGGAAGCCCGGCTCGAAGAACGTGCCCAGCGACTTCTCGAGATCGACGATCCGCTCGGCGTTGGCGAAGGCCAGATCGCTGCGCCCGCCGATGAATCCGCGCACCAGCTGATACCCCTGGTAGGCGATGAAGAAGAGTGCGAACTGCAGCAGGAGATCGGACCATCCCCGCGGCAGCCGACGTCCGATGGCGGCTAACGGTCCGGGCACGATTGGACCGATTGTAGGGCCGATGCCGGGCTCCGGCGGCCCGGTCTAGTCGCCGGCGGCGAGGAAGTCCGCGACCCTGCCGACGACCTCGGGGCGGTCCATCCACGGCCAGTGCCCGGCGCCCTCTACGAGGTCGAACTCGGCGTCCGGCAGGGCGCGCGCGAAGGAATGCCCGTCCTCGGCCCCGATGTAGGGGTCGCTGTCGCCCCAGAGGACGAGGGCGGGGCAACGGATCTCGCCGAGCCGCTCGCCGGCGGCCTCGAGGACACCGGGGTCGGCCGAACGGTAGAGGGCGAGGATCGAACGGCTCATCCCCTCGTCCCAGTGCTCGAGGACACGGTCGAGGAACTCGGGCGGCATCGGCCGGCGGCCGGCGCGGGCCAGGCGCAGGAGCCGGTCGGCGAGGAAGCGCGAGCGCGAGCGGCTGAAGGCCTCGCCGAGTCCGCGGCGACGCCAGATCCTCGCGACGACGTGCCAGCGGTACGCCGCGGCCAGGGGCACGGCGTTGATCACCACCAGCCGCCGGACCGCGTCCGGCCGCGACTGCGCCGCGACCAGCCCGAGGACTCCCCAGTCGTGGACGATGAGCCGGTAGCCGTCCGGCGCCAGGTCCGCGAACGCGTCGGCGAGGAGCCGCGCGTGGGCGCCGACGGAGCCGTCGAAGGCTCCCGGTGCCGGCCGCTCGGAGCGCCCGAACCCGACGAGGTCCGGGGCGATCGCCGGCCCCGCGGTCGCCGCGATGAAGGGCAGCCAGTCCCGCGAGTCGGTCGGGTTGCCGTGGACCCAGATCGTCGGGATGCCGTCGCCTCGCCGCTCGCGGAGGAAGATCCGGATCCCGTCGACCTCGACATACCGCTCTTCGATCGGCGCTGCCATCGCTCAGAACCTATTCTCGCCCGGTGATGAGCGCCGCCGCCGAGAAGCCGCTGGTCTGCCTCGGCGAGGCGCTGGTCGACCTGATCTGCCCCGATCCCGTCGCCGACCGCTCCGAGGCGACGCGGTTCGAGGTCCACTGCGGCGGAGCGCTCGCCAACGTCGCCGTCGCCGCCGCCCGCGCCGGCACGCCGGCGGCCCTGGCGAGCGCATGCGGGGACGACGACCGCGGGCGCTACCTCCGCTCCCGGCTGGCCGCGATCGGCGTCGACCTGACCTTCTACGGCGTCGTCGCCGGTGCGCCGACGCCGTTCGCCTTCGCCCATCTCGACCTCGGCCTCGAGCCGGCGTTCGAGATCCACGGCACCGGGATCGATGCCGCGATCGCGTCGCTGGCGGGTCGCGAGGGAGAGATCGTCGGTGCGGCGGGCGCGATCGTCTTCGGCTCGAACACACTCGTCGACGAACGCAGCCGCGCGGTCACGGAGGCCGCCTTCGACCGGGCGCGCGCTGCGGGCGTACCGCTGCTCTTCGACCCGAACCTCAGGCCGGGACGGTGGGCGGACGCCGCGGCTGCGCGTGAGCGCTGCCTGCCCTACGTCGCGGCCACCGACGTCCTCAAGTGCAACCTCGGCGAGGCCCGCTGGCTGCTCGACGACGGCGAGGTCGCCACAGCGGCGGACGCGGCCGAGGCCCTCGCCGCGCTCGGCCCCACCCTCGCCGTCGTCACCGCCGGCACAGCTCCGGCCGCGGCCCGCGGCGCCTGCGCGGCGGACGTCGTGCCGCCGGATGTCGAACTCGTGAGCCCGCTCGGTGCCGGCGACGCGTTCATGGGAACGCTCGCCGCCGGCCTCCACGCCGGCGGCTTCGAGCTCGCCGGCTGCGGCGAGGCCCTCGCGGCCGCCGCCGAGCAGGGCGCGCTCGCCTGCACCCACCTCGGGGCGTTCCCTCGATGAGCGGGGGCGGCGAGCGCGGATACGCGCGCGGCGTTGAGAGGACGATCGGCCCCGACAGCGAGGTCGACCTCGACCGCCGGCCGCGTTTCCCGGTCCCGAAGGGATGGAAGCGTCCGTCGCGGAAGCGGGTGCGGGCGATCCGCGACCGGCTCCGAGAGCTCTACGGCTCGCGCCGCAACGACCCCCACGACGACCCGGTCCACGAGCTCGTGCTGACGATCCTCTCTCAGAACACGAACGACAACAACCGCGACGTCGCCTACCGACGCCTCCGCGACCGACTCGGCGACTGGGACTCGATCCGGGACGCGCCGGCCGAGGAGGTCGTCGAGGCGATCCGGCCCGGCGGCCTGGCGAACATCAAGGGCCCGCGGATCCAGCAGGTGCTGGCCGAGCTCGGTCCCGAGGCCGACCTCGACTGGCTCCGCGACGCGCCCCGCCAGGAAGCGGTCGACTACCTGACGTCGCTGCCGGGCGTCGGCCGCAAGACGGCGGCCTGCGTGATGATCTTCGCCCTCGACCGGCCCGAGGTACCGGTCGACACCCACGTCCACCGGGTCGGCGGCAGGCTCGGGCTGTTTCCGCCCGGCATCTCGCTCGAGGGCGCCCACGACGAGATGCTGGCGATCACCGACCGCGACGACGCGTACGAGCTCCACATGAACCTGATCGCGCACGGGCGCCGGATCTGCAGGCCGCGCCCGCGCTGCGGCGAGTGCGCGCTGGCGCGGATGTGCGTGGCCCGGCGGGCCGGCCTCGTGGACCCCGTCGCCTGACCCTCTGGCCGAATTCATTGCGCGCCAGCGGGTAGTATCCGCGCCCGGAAGCGGCGCCCCGCCTCCCCGCAACGGACATGAACAAGCGCGTCTTCATCTCATTCGGCCTCGTCGCCCTGCTGCTGGTCATCGTGATCCCGCTCTGGGCGTTCAACCGCGACGGCTCGGAGTCGTCATCGCCGGAGAAGGTCGCGGCATCCGACGAGGCCGCGCGCGAGCTCTTCGCGACCAACTGCGGAACCTGCCACACGCTCGCCCGCGCCGGCACCGACGGCGTCGTCGGTCCCGACCTCGACGAGCGCCTCGCCAGCGCCGGCCCGGCGGCCGACGCGGCGGCGGTCGAGGCGACCCAGCAGCGGGTCATGACGGCGATTCAGCAGGGCGTCGGCGACGGCGCGATGCCCGCGGGCATCCTCGAGGGCTCGAACGCGGAGACGGTCTCCAACTTCGTGGCCCGAGTGGCCGGCCAGTAGTAGATAACCCCGGGGAGATCCTCCGGCTTCGCCGTCCGGTCTCCCCGGTCGGCGCGGTGGTACGCGGGGGTCCGGCTGCGGAGAGGGGTCGTCGGTCCGCGCTGTGGAGGGTTATGCCCGTATATGGGCCTAAACCTCCTCAGCGGGCCTCGCCGCCGCTGACACCCCTTCCCCAGCCCTTCTCGGCCCCGCGGATCGAGGCCCCCACTCGCCTCGCACGCCGACCCCCAACTCCGGCCCTTGGAATGCCATACCACATCTGCTAGCCTTCCACTCAGATTTTCGCCAATTGCGCACTTAAGCAGCTTCACGAAAGGAAACTGACACATGGGTAAGACCATCGGAATCGACCTCGGCACCACCAACTCGTGCTTCGCGGTCATGGAGGGCGGCGAGCCGACCGTCCTCGAGAACAGCGAGGGCGGTCGCACGACCCCTTCGGTCGTCGCGTTCACCGACAGCGACGAGCGCCTCGTCGGCACCGTCGCCAAGCGGCAGGCCGTCGTCAACCCGGAGCGGACGATCTTCTCGATCAAGCGCTTCATGGGCCGCAAGGAGGCCGAGGTGAAGGAGGAGGAGACGATGGTCCCCTACTCCGTGTCCGCCGGCCCGAACGGCGACGTCCGGATCAACATCGGCGACAAGCAGTACCCGCCGCCCGAGATCTCGGCGATGATCCTGCAGAAGATCAAGGCCGACGCCGAGGCCAAGCTCGGCGAGACCGTCGACTCGGCGGTGATCACGGTGCCCGCCTACTTCAACGACGATCAGCGCCAGGCGACGAAGGACGCCGGCAAGATCGCCGGACTCGACGTCAAGCGGATCATCAACGAGCCGACCGCCGCGTCGCTGGCCTACGGGCTCGACAAGGAGAGCTCCGACCAGACGATCCTCGTCTTCGACCTCGGCGGCGGCACCTTCGACGTGTCCGTGCTCGAGATCGGCGACGGCGTCTTCGAGGTCAAGTCGACCGCCGGCGACAACCACCTCGGCGGCGACAACTGGGACAAGGCGATCGTCGACTGGCTGGTCGCCGAGTTCAAGAAGGACCAGGGCGTCGACCTCGCGGCCGACAAGAACTCCCTGCAGCGCCTCTACGAGAGCGCCGAGAAGGCCAAGATCGAGCTCTCCTCCACGCAGGAGACCCAGATCAACATCCCGTTCATCACCGCGGTCGAGGGGCAGCCGAAGCACCTCGACATGAAGCTGACCCGTTCGAAGCTGAACGAGCTCACCGCCGACCTGCTCGAGCGGGTCGTCGCACCGGTGAAGCAGGCGCTCGCTGACGCCGGCGCCGAGATCGACCACGTCGTGATGGTCGGCGGCATGACCCGGATGCCCGCGGTCCAGGAGAAGGTCAAGGACCTGACGGGCAAGGACCCGCACAAGGGCGTCAACCCGGACGAGGTCGTCGCCGTCGGCGCCGCGATCCAGGCGGGCGTGCTCGCCGGCGACGTCAAGGACGTCCTCCTGCTCGACGTCACCCCGCTGACCCTCGGCATCGAGACCAAGGGCGGCGTGATGACGAAGCTCATCGAGCGCAACACGACGATCCCGTCGAAGCGCTCGGAGACGTTCTCGACCGCCGACGACAACCAGACGCAGGTCGAGGTCCACGTGCTTCAGGGCGAGCGCGAGATGGCCTCCGGCAACAAGTCGCTGGGCAAGTTCCAGCTGACCGGGATCCCGCCGGCGCCGCGAGGAATGCCGCAGATCGAAGTCACGTTCGACATCGACGCCAACGGCATCCTCAACGTGTCGGCCAAGGACCTCGGCACCGGCAAGGAGCAGACGATCGAGATCAAGGGCGGCTCCGGCCTCTCCGACGAGGAGGTCAAGAACATGGTCTCCGACGCGGAGTCCCACGCCGACGAGGACCGCAAGGCGAAGGAGCTGGCCGAGGCCCGCAACGTCGCCGAACAGGCCGTCTACCAGGGCGACAAGCAGCTCGCCGAGCTCGGAGAGCAGATCGACGAGTCCGCCAAGGCCGACGTGACCAAGGCGCTCGACGAACTCCGTGCGGTGCTCGAGTCCAGCGACGTCGACGACATCAAGGCCAAGACGGCCGCGCTCGAGAGCGCCTTCCACAAGGTCTCCGAGCAGGTGTACGCGAACGCGCAGGCCGAGCA
>JADFCZ010000096.1 GCA_018263295.1 Conexibacter sp. | reverse complement strand
CCCGGCCGACGCCGAGCCCGAGGTCGTGATCGACGCCGAGGTCGTCGAGGAGGACGAGCAGGCCGCGGCCGAGGTCGAGGGCGATCTCGACGCGCTGCTCGCCGAGCGGACCCGCGAGCGCGACGAGCACCTCGAGCTCGCTCAGCGCGCCCGCGCCGACTTCGAGAACTACCGGCGACGCGTCAAGACCGAGATCGCCGAGGCGGAGCAGCGCGGGCGCGCGAACCTCGCCCGCGGCGTGCTGCCCGCACTCGACAACCTCGAGCGGGCGCTCGTCGCCGCCGGAGTCGATCCGGCCGAGCGGCCCGATCCCGGCGGCGAGGCCCCGAGCGAGGAGGTGTCGGCCCGCGACGCGCTGGCCGAGGGCGTCGCCCTCGTCTACCGCGAGCTCGGCTCGGCCCTCGAGCGCTCCGGCGTGGTCGCATTCGACCCGGTCGGCGAGCGGTTCGACCCGGTCGAGCACGAGGCGATCGCAACCGGTCAGGCCGACGGCGTCGAGAACGGCACCGTGCTGGAGACCCTCGAACGCGGCTACCGCGTCGACTCGCAGGTGATCCGGCCCGCCCGCGTCGTCGTCAGCGGCTAGGAGGCCGGGATGGCACGCGACCACTACGAGGTCCTCGGGGTCGACAAGAAGGCCTCCGACGAGGAGATCAAGCGGGCGTACCGCAAGCTCGCCCGCGACTATCACCCCGACCGCAACCCCGGCGATCCGAAGGCCGAGGAACGGTTCAAGGAGATCGGCGCGGCCTACGACGTCCTCAAGGACCCTGAGAAGCGCAAGGAGTACGACGCCGGCGGCATCTTCGGCGGCTTCGGCCGCGGCGCCGGCGGCGCGCCCGGCGGCTTCGGCGGCGGCGCCAACGTCGGCGACATCTTTTCGACGATCTTTGGGCGCGGCGGGCGCGGCGGCCCGGAGCCGATGCGCGGCCGCGACCTCGAGACCGAGATCCGCCTCACCTTCGAGCAGGCCATGGAGGGGGCGCAGATTCCGGTCACGGTTCCCAAGCAGGCGACGTGTCAGACCTGTCACGGCGACGGCGCGGCCCCCGGCACCTCGCCGGTGGTCTGCCCGCGCTGCGAGGGCCGCGGCGTCGACGCGCAGAGCCAGGGCTTCTTCTCGATCACGCAGCCGTGCCCGCAGTGCGGCGGCCGCGGCCAGATCATCGAGTCCCCCTGCCCCGACTGCCGCGGCACCGGCCTGACCCTCCAGCGCAAGCGCTACCGCGTCAACGTCCCCGCCGGCGTCAAGGACGGGACCAGGATCCGGCTCGCCGGCAAGGGCGAGGACGGGCCCCTCGGCGGTCCCGCCGGCGATCTCTTCGTGACGACCAGGGTCGCCGCCTCACCGGTCTTCAAGCGCCGCGCCGACGGCAACCTCGAGGTCGAGGTGCCGGTCACGCTGGCCGAGGCCATCGGCGGCGCGAACATCGAGGTGCCGACCCTCCGCGGAACCAAGCGAATCCGGGTCGCGCCGGGTACACAGCACGGGACCGTCCAGCGGCTCCGCGGCGAGGGCCCGCCGAAGCCGAACTCGCGCGACCGCGGCGACATCCACTACCGGCTCGTCGTCGAGATCCCCAAGGACCTCGACGACAAGCAGCGCGAGGCGCTCGCCGAGCTCTCCCGCACCGACGGGCGGGACCCGCGCGAGCGAATCCTCGCCGGAGCCCGCCGCGACGCCGGCGCCGGTCGGTCCGAGGAGTCGGGCAAGGTGGGAGCGGCGTGAGCGAGTCCGGCGACAGCGGCGACGATGCCCGGGTGCGGCGGACGACCACGGTCGAGACGCGGATCGACCGTGACCGCGGCGTCTTCATGATCTCGGTCGCCGCCGAGCTCGCCGACATGCACCCCCAGACCCTGCGCATGTACGAGGCTCGCGGGCTGGTCCACCCGCAGCGCTCGCCGAAGAACACCCGCCTCTACTCGCACGAGGACGTCGAGCGCCTGCGCCGGATCCAGGAGATGACCGCCGAGCAGGGCCTGAACCTCGCCGGGGTCGAGACCGTGCTCGAGCTCGAGCAGCGGCTCGAGGAGATGCGCGCCGAGCTGCGGCGGATGCGCGAGCGTACGGCCGAGATGGAGCAGCGGATGACCGACGAGGTCGCCCGTGCCCGGCGCTCGCTCGGTGCCGAGATCGTTCCCTACGGCGCCTACGAGGCGAAGCTCTCGCGCCAGGGCCCGGTCAGGATCCCGGTCGAGCGCCGGCGATCCTCGCCGTCCGGCTGAAGCCCCTCCCGCCGCGGGCGGACCGGGTCGCTCAGTAGGTGGCGAAGCCCTTCAGCTCGACCGTCCCGTTCTGGCCGTCGAGCGTGTTGTGATCGTGGGCCTTCAGGTTCCTGCCCTTGATCCCCTTGTATGCGCCCTTGCCGCCGGTGAACTTGGCGGTGCCGTCGAAGTCGACTTCCCCGGGGGTGCTGAGATCCATGTCCATGTCGAACGTCCCGAACGCGGTGCCCTCCGCATCGCGGATCCGGAACGTCCCGGTCGCGGTCAGGGTCGCGAGGTCGATCTGGACGGTGAGCTTGATCCGGCCGTCGTCGAAGGGCTTGCCGGAGGTCGTGCCGCGATCGATGGCCGGGCCGGGGATGATCGAGCCGCCGGACATCTTCGTGGCCGCCGTCACATCGATGCGGTGACGCTTCGGCTTCGCCGAGGCGGACGCGGGGCCGGCGACGAGGGCGACGGCGACAAGGAGGGACAGGAGCGCGGGGATGCGGAGGCGGCTGGACTTCACAGCCGGAAACGTACACGGAACGGCCGTTATTGGCTGCACCTCAATTAGGGAGTCGCCCTTCATCCGCCCCGCAGGAGCCGCTCGGCGATCCCCTCGACCGTCTCGATCCCGTAGGGCATCGAGGGCTGGCGGTCGCTGAGGACGGCGATCGAGCCGCTGACTCCTCCCCGCCTCAGCTCGGCCGCCTGGTTGACGATCTGCCCGCCCGGGTCGGGGCGCCAGCCGCCCTTGAACCGGACGCTCCACCCACGCTCGCGGGCGACCCGGGGGATCCCCCACGACTGCTCCGGCACGATCGAGCCGAGCAGCCCGAGGCCGAACTTCTCGAACCGCTCGGGGAAGACGCGGCCGAGGTCGGCGAACATCACCGCCATGTCGGCTGCGCTGATCGCTGTCGCGCCCCAGGTCTCCGATGCGCGGAGGTCGCGCATTCCGGCCCGGTGAGCGATCGCGCCGACGCCCTCGGGTCCGACGCGGTCGAAGACGGCGGTCGCGGCGTCGTTGTCGGAGACGGTGATCATGCGCCGCAACTCGGCCGCGACGGCGGGGTCGAGTCGGCCACCGGCGTCGTCGATCCTTTGCAGCTCGGCGGCGAGGATCAGCGCCTTGACGACGCTCGCCGACTGGAACAGCTCGTGCTCGTTGCGGCCGTGGGGTTTCCCGTCGGGCCCGACGACCGCGAACGCGACGCGGCCGGCGCGGCCGTCCGCCCAAGCGCTCGCCCGCTCGATCCGGGTCCGCCGACGTTCGGCGGACCGGTGAGCGGACCGCGGCTGCTCGGGCGTCGCGGCGGAGCGTTCCTCAGGCTCCTGCGGCGGACCTTCGGCCGGGGGCCCTTGCGGGGCCGGAGCCGGGTCGGAGCTCGCCGCGACCACGACGGCGCCGGCGAGGATCGCGATCACCGCCGCCATCAATCCGATCAGGGGGCCCTTGCCGATCCGGTAGCTTCGCACCGATGAGCAGCGCGAGCGCCGACACCGCCGCGGCACCGGACCGGCTCGCCCGGCTCGGCGCCACCGCCATCGCCGCCGGGCGGATCGCGATCGGAATCGGCGCCGCCGGTCTGACCCGGCCGGCCCTCCGGGCCCTCGGCTTCCCCGAGCCGGACGGCTCGACCGTCGCCCTCGCGCGCCTCGCCGGCGGGCGGGACATCGCCCTCGGCCTCCACGGGCTCAGCGTCCGCGACGATCCCGCCGAGCTCCGGCGGTCGGTTCTGCTCGGCGCCGCGGTCGACGCCGGCGACGCCGCCGCGTTCGCGGCCGCGCTGATACGCGGCGACGGAATCGACCGGACGGCCGCGATGAACGTCCCGATCGCCGGCGCGGCGGTTCTCGCCGGCGTCTGGGTCGCGGCCCGGCTCGGCCGCTAGCGGCGCTCGGCGTCCGGCGCCGTCTCCTGCTCGGCGGTCGGCGTCGGCAGGTCGTAGGCGTCCGGCTTGCCGTCGAGATCGCTGTCGCGGACCGCGTCGAGGACGTCGGATGCGAGCTTCGCCCCGTCGGCGGGGTTCAGCGGCACGGCCATGATCGTCACCGTCACCTCGTCGCCGTGGAGCTCCTCGAGCCGGACCTGCGGCGGGTTCCGGAGCGGGATCGTGACCGCCTTCTCGATCATCCGCTGGAGCTTCTGCGGCGTGACCTGGGCGTTGAAGCGCGCCTTCAGCTCGACCCGTTCCGGCTCGGAGATCGGGATCACGGCGAGCATCATGATCACGTTGTTGGGGATCATCGTCCGATCGCCGCCGCTGACGAGCGTCGTGTAGAAGAGGCCGAGGTTGCTGACGATGCCCTCGACCTCCCCGGCCATCGATCCGCCCTTGAGCTTGACCCGCTGGCCGACGACGAACGGCCGGGTCGTCAGCAGGACGAGGCCCGCGAAGACGTGGGCGAGCGTCTGCTGGGCCGCGAGGCCGAGGACGACCGCGGTGAACGCACCGCCGACTGCGAGCGTCTCCGGCTTGACCCCCGCGATCCGCAGCGCGGCGATGATGACCACGGCGATGGTCCCGAGCCTGATCAGGAACCCGACGGTTCCCGCCGTCCCCGGCTCCATCCGCCGGAAGAGCGCGGGCTGGAAGCTCTGCGCGAGCGTCCGGGCCAGCAGCCAGCCGAGCAGGGCGATGATCGCCGCGGTGACGTAGCGGAGCTCCTTTCCGGCGTCGGGCAGGAGGCTCTCGCGGTTGGAGAAGACGATGATCACCCCGACGATCAGCACCAGCAGCACGATCGCCTCGCGGCGGGCCTTGCGGGCGTCGCCGCGGCTGATCTCGGCGCCGAGCCCGACCTCACGCCAGACCTCGGTCCGGGACTCGAACATGCTGCTCGACCGGCGCGAGTCGCGGTCTCGTTTGTAGATCCGCCTCATGCGGTCATTGTTGCGTCCGCCCGGGGGCGCACGCATCCCGCCCGCCCGCAGTGGGGCCGGTGCGACCGCGGTCAGTCGGCGAGCATCGACGACATCGCCCGGATGCCCACGTCCATCGCCTGCCAGGCCTTTCCAGCATGGAAGGGCTCGCCGGCGGAGAAGCGCATCGGCACCGAGAAGCCCAGCATCTTCTTGCCGAGGCGCCAGGCCGGCGAGGTGCCGACCTTGTAGTCGCCGTTGGCGCCTGGCCGGACCCTGACGGGCTGGTCGGGATCGCCGGTCTGCTCGACCGGGACCTGGGCGAACGTGGCCTTGTCGAACATCTCCATGATGCACATGCTCACCGAGTCGAACGGCTGGTCGAACTCGGCGCCGCGCAGCTCGGCATCGATGTGGTTGGCGACGGCGTCGGCCTGCAGGAACGCGAGGAAGGCCTGCTTGATCGGGAAGTCGCCGGCGTCGCCGGGCACGTAGACGTCGTCGCGGCCGGCGGCGAGGCGGGTCCCGAGGTCGGTCGTCACGAACCCGCGGTCGTCGGAGTCGAGGCCCGGGTAGCGGACCGCCGAGACGTAGGGCGGAAACGCGATCAGGTGGTCGAACCTGCGGCTGCCGCCGTCCGCGTAGCGGACCTCCTCGGCGGTGACCTCGGTCGCGACCTCCTCGAGGTTGCCGTCGATCCCGCGGTCGGCGAACTCCTCGGTGACGAGGTCGTTCAGCCGCGGTCCGAAGGCCTGAATGAACCCGTGCTCGTAGGTCGACCACGTGATGTCGACGAGGTCGCGCGCGTCGTTGCGGCGCAGCCAGGTCTCGAGCATGAAGACGATCTCGTACAGCGGCCCCGAGCACTTGTTGTTCGGCGGCACCAGGAAGAGCACGCTCTGCCGTTCGCCCGCCCGCGCGCGGTCGCGGACCTGCTCGAAGCGGCGGCGGACCTCGAGCATCGAGTCGGTCGTCCAGATCGTCGCGCCGTGCTCGGCGAGGCCCGGGATCTCGCCGGCGTTCGTGTCGGCGCCGGTCGCGATCACGAGCTTGTCGTAGCCGAAGCGCTCGCCGTCTTCGAGCGTCACCAGCCGCGAGTCGGGGTCGACCTCGGCGACGCGCCCGCGCTCGAACTCGATGTGCCGTCGCCGCAGCGGCTTGTTGAGGTCGACGAGGAGGCCGTCGGGGTCGGCGCCGAACGGGACGTAGATGCTGTTCGGCCGGAAGAGGAACTGGTCGCGGTCGGAGACGAGCCGGATGTCGATGTCGTCGTGGTGCCGCATCCGCAGCAGGAACGCGGTCTCGAGGGCGGCGAACCCGCCGCCGATCACGAGCACTCGTGGCTTGGCCGGCATCTCTCTCTGCTCCTGTTCGATCGGGGACTGTCCGATCGTCCACCTCCCGATCCGGGGCCGCATCGGGGAAAACCACCGAGCGTGGTCCGGTGCGGGAACCGGATGCCCGCTCGCCCGATCGGGCCTAGGCTCGCCGCAGGAGGCGATGGAGGAGCAGCTCACAGCACTCGACGCGACCTTCCTCGAGCTCGAGGAGGCGGATCTCTCCGCGCACATGCACATCGGCGCCGTGATGGTGTTCGAGCCGAGCGAGCCGCCGACGGTCGCCGCGGTCGCACGCGACCTGGCGGAGCGCCTCGACGCGCTCCCCCGCTACCGGCAGCGGCTCTCCGAGCAGCGGACCGGTGGGCTGAGCTGGCCGCGCTGGGAGGGGAGCGAGGCTTTCGACATCCGCACCCACGTCCACCGGGCGGCGCTGCCCGCCCCCGGCGGGAAGGCCGAGCTCCTGGCCTGGGCCGGTGAGTACTTCGGCGAGCGGCTCGACCGCTCGCGCCCGCTCTGGGAGCTGGTCGTCGTCGAGGGCCTCGAGGGCGGGCGCTGGGCGCTCGCCAGCAAGACCCATCACTGCATGGTCGACGGCGTCGGATCGGTCGACGCGAGCTCGATGCTGTTCGACAGCGAGCCGCAGGACCGGAACCCCGGCGAGGAGGAGGATCGCCCGGCCTCGCCGATCCCGCCGCCCCAGATCCCCGCCGGCGGAGGCTCCCCGCTCGACACCGTCACCGGCGGGATCGCCGGGATCGCCCGTCTCCCGGTCGCCGCCGGCAAGGCGGGGATCGGCATGGTCGGAGCGGGACTCGGGATGGCCCGCCACCCCGGCCGCGGGCTCGACGTCGTCAAACGCTCGCGGGCGATGGCGGAGCTGATCGTCAAGGACGAGGTGAACGCAGCCCCGGCGAGCAGCATCAACGTCCCGATCGGGGCGCACCGCGAGATCGCGGTCGTCACGGTCCCGATCGCCGACCTCAAGGGCATAAAGGACAAGCTCGGCGGGAAGCTCAACGACGTCGTCCTCACCGCCTCGGCCGGCGGCCTGCGCGAGCTGCTGCTGTCGCGGGGCGAGACGCCGCCCGAGGCGGGCCTGCGCGCGATGGTCCCGGTCAACGTCCGGACCGACGGCGAGAAGCTCGCGCTCGGCAACAAGATCAGCTCGCTCTTCGTCGAGCTCCCCGTCGCCGAGCCCGACACGCTGCGGCGCTACCAGCTGCAGGCGTCCGCGAGCCGAGCGCACAAGCGCCACGGCCAGGCGACCGGGTCCCGGGCGCTGATCGACTTCAGCGCCCACGCGCCGCCCGTCATCCACAGCTTCCTCGCGCGCTCGATGTACGCGACGCGCCTGTTCAACCTGACGATCACCAACGTTCCCGGCCCGCCCACCCCGCTCTACTCCTTCGGCGCCCGGGTCGAGGAGGTCTGGCCGCTCGTGCCGCTCGCGGCCGAGCACGCGATCGGGATCGCGATCCTCAGCTACGCCGGCGACATCTGCATCTGCCTCAACGCCGACCCCGACGCGGTCCCCGACCTCGAGGTCCTCCGCTCCGGCATCGAGAACTCGATCGCCGAGCTGAAGGAACTGGCGCGGGTCTAGGGCGGCCGGCGAATCGCCGCCCGCCGTCCGTCCCCATCCCCAACCTCGACCCACCACCACCCCGCTTTCAGACTCGGGGTTGCACGCCTGGACATATCTAAGTCATCATCTATCAGATTTCTTGACACCGACTCGGCAACTGCGTAGAATGCCGGTACATGCAGTCGGACAGATTCACCACCATGGGCCGCGACGCGGTCGCCGCCGCGCTGCGGATCGCTTCCCAGCGCCGTAACACCGAGGCGGCGCCCGCCCACCTGCTGCTCGCGATCCTCCAGCAGGAGGACGGCTTCGCGCCGCCGATCCTCCGCAAGATCGGCGCCGACGTCGTCTCGATCGAGAACGCCGCCTCGGCCCGAGTCGACGAGCTGCCGACGGTCTCGGGCGGCGACGTTCCCGACGTTCGCCCCTCCCAGGGCTTCGTCAAGGTCCTCCAGCGCGCCGAGCGCGAGATGGAGGCGCTCGGGGACGAGTACATCGCCACCAACCACTTCCTGCTGGCGCTCGCCGACAAGTCGTCGGGCGTCGGCGACCTGCTGCCCGCCCGCGACGAGATCGCGAAGGCGTCCGCCGAGGTCTACGCGCAGCGGATCACCTCCCCCGACCCCGAGTCGACGCTCGAGTCGCTCGACAAGTTCGGTCAGGACCTGACGGCCGACGCCGAGGCCGGCAAGCTCGACCCCGTCATCGGCCGCGACGAGGAGATCCGCCGCGTCATCCAGGTGCTGTCGCGTCGGACGAAGAACAACCCGGTGCTGATCGGCGACCCCGGCGTCGGCAAGACGGCGATCGCCGAGGGCCTCGCGCAGCGGATCGTCGACGGCGACGTCCCCGACTCGCTCAAGGGCCGGCGCCTGATCGCACTCGACGTCGGCGCCCTGCTCGCGGGCGCGAAGTTCCGCGGCGAGTTCGAGGAGCGGCTGAAGGCCGTCCTCAAGGAGGTCCAGGACGCCGAGGGCCAGATCGTCCTCTTCATCGACGAGCTCCACACGATCGTCGGCGCCGGCGCCGCCGAGGGCGCGGTCGACGCCGCCAACCTGCTGAAGCCGATGCTCGCCCGCGGCGAGCTGCGGACGATCGGCGCGACCACGCTCGACGAGTTCCGCAAGCACATCGAAAAGGACGCCGCGCTCGAGCGCCGCTTTCAGCCCGTCTTCGTCGGCGAGCCCGACCTCACCGACACGATCGCGATCCTCCGCGGCCTCAAGGAGCGCTACGAGAACCACCACGGCGTCGACATCACCGACCCGGCGATCGTCGCGGCGGCGACCCTGTCGGACCGCTACATCGCCGACCGCTTCCTCCCGGACAAGGCGATCGACCTGATCGACGAGGCCGCCTCCCGCCTGAAGATGGAGATCGAGTCCTCACCGGTCGAGATCGACGAGATCGACCGCCGCATCACCCAGCTCGAGATCGAGCGTCAGGCGCTCCAGAACGAGAGTGACGAGGCTTCGAAGGCTCGCCTCGAGACGCTCGAGGAGGAACTCGCGAACCTGAAGGAGCAGGCGGCGGAGCTCAAGGCCCGCTGGCAGACCGAGAAGGGCGCGATCGACTCGATCAACGCAGCGCGCGCCGAGCTCGAGGAGGCCAACCGCGAGGTCGAGCGCGCCGAGCGCAACGCCGACCTCCAGAAGGCGGCCGAGCTCAAGTACGGCCGCATCCCCGAGCTCGAGGGCCGGATGGCCGACGAGGAAGCCAAGCTCGCCGAGCTCCAGACCGGCGGCGGCTCGATGCTCGACGACAAGGTCACCGAGCAGGACGTCGCCGAGGTCGTCGGCAAGTGGACCGGGATCCCGGTCAGCCGGCTGATGGAGGGCGAGGTCGAGAAGCTGATCCACATGGAGGAGCGCCTCCACGAGCGCGTGATCGGCCAGGACGAGGCCGTCGTCGCGGTCGCCAATGCGCTGCGCCGCTCACGCGCCGGGCTGTCGGACCCGCACCGCCCGATCGGGAGCTTCCTGTTCCTCGGCCCGACCGGCGTCGGCAAGACCGAGCTCGCCCGGGCGCTGGCCGAGTTCATGTTCGACTCCGAGGGCGCGATCACGCGCATCGACATGTCCGAGTACATGGAGAAGCACTCGGTCGCGCGCCTGATCGGAGCGCCCCCCGGCTACGTCGGCTACGACGAGGGCGGGCAGCTGACCGAAGCCGTGCGCCGCCGCCCCTACGCGGTCGTGCTGCTCGACGAGATCGAGAAGGCCCACCCCGACGCCTTCAACGTGCTGCTGCAGATCATGGACGACGGCCGGCTGACCGACGGCAAGGGCCGCACGGTCGACTTCACCAACACCGTCCTGATCATGACCTCGAACGTCGGCTCCCAGGAGATCGCCGGGGAGCAGATCGACGAGAACATGCGGGAGAAGATCGACGCGGTCCTGACGGCGACGTTCAAGCCGGAGTTCCTGAACCGGATCGACGAGACCGTGATCTTCCACCGGCTCAGCCGCGAGGACATCACCCGGATCGTCGAGATCCAGGTAGCCATGCTGACCGAGCGCGTTCACGAGCGCGGGATCGAGATCGAACTGACCGACGACGCCAGGACGCTTCTCGGCAACCTCGGCTACGACCCCGTCTACGGCGCCCGGCCGCTGAAGCGGGTGATCCAGAGCAAGCTCGTCGACCGCCTCGCGCTGAAGCTGCTCGAGGGCGAGTTCGCCGAGGGCGACACGGTCCGGATCGAGGCCCGCGACGGCGACCTCGTGTTCGAAGAGGCCTAGACGCCGACCGCCGGACTCAGGCGACGACCACGGGGCGCAGGGTGACCTCGAGGCGGTCACCGAGCTCGCTGATCTGTCGCTCGTACTCGCCACCGCGAGCGACGACGACGACCTCGGTCGCGGCGAATGTCCGCAGCACGTCCTCGGTCGCCTGGACGACGTCGCCGTCGCCGACGCGGCCCTCGGCGGCGATGCCGGCGGCCGCCATCGTCGCCAGCGAGACGGTCAGGATCCGCTGGCTCTCGAACCGGGCCGGCTCGAGGTCGTCGGTCCAGCGGTCGATCAGCCGGCTTCGGGCCGGTGCGAGGACAAGGAGCCCGCGATCCCCCACCTCGGGGCGGGACGGATCGCCGATCGCGGCGACGACCCCGGCCGTTCGCGGGTCCTCGATCGGCGCGAGCAGGAGGACGAGGACGCCGCCCGGAACGCCCGAGCCCGGCGCCACGACCTCGAGGGTGCCGTCGTCGCGATCGGCGACTGCGACGGCGATGATCGCGGCGAGGGTGATGCCGGCGATCAGCACCCCCGCCTGGACGCCGAAGAAGACGAAGCCGACGAACATCGGCACGATCGCCAGCGCCGGCACCAGGGGCCGCCAGCGTGGCGGGATCCGGCTCAAGCCCGTTCGATGCCGGCCGCTGCGACCCCGCGCTCGAACTCTGCGAGCCCGAATGCCGAGGCCGGGCCGAGCGCGCCCGCGCCGGCGAGCCCGCCGTCGGCAGCGCGGGTCGCCGCCCAGGCCAGGAACCGGCCGGTGAAGGAGTAACCGTCGACGCCCGCGAGCGTCACCTCGGCGAGCCGTCCGCCGTCGCCGTCGTATGCGCGGGCGACGACCCAGGAGCCGCCGCTCGCCCGCTCGGACTCGCTCGGGCCTCCGGTCGAGCCCTTGACGAGGCGATGGGTGAGTCCGGCGATGCCGCGCTTCACCGGTCCGATCCGGCCGATCGCCGCGAGCCCGATCGACCCGATCTGCATCGGGCGCGACATGGCGCCGAACCAGCCGAGGTAGACCTCGACGTCGGTCAGGGCCGGGTCGAGGGCGGGCAGCGTGAAGTGCTCGGAGGAGCCGACCGAGACGGCCTGCCGACTGCTTCCCCGGACGTCGAAGGAGGCGACGTGGCGACCGGCGGGCTCGGTGACGATCCGGCCGCCGCGGAAGGCGAACCCGGGCTCGAGCATCACTCCGGCGGTGGACGCCCGGGTGCCTCCGCTCATCCCGCCCATACCGCTGCCGGTGATGAAGTAGCCGATCTCGACCCGCCGGGCCGCCGGACCGGCCTCCTCGGCGGCGAGGGCGCCGGCGAGGTTGCCCGGCACCCAGTCGTAGCCGAGCGCGGTCAGCAGCGGCACCCCGGCGCTCGCGGCCGGCGGGCCCCACTCCTCGAAGACGCGACGGATGAACGGCGGCTCGCCGGTCGAGTCCATATAGGCCGCCGCCCCGCCGTCGATCGCGGCCTCGACGGCGGGCGCGCCCCAGCGCGCGAACGGGCCGACGGTGCTGATCAGGACGTCGCCGGGCTCGACGAGTGCCCGGACCGAAGCCGGATCGGCGACGTCGGCGACGCGGGTCTGGAACCGACCGCCGAGCTCCTCGGCGAGGATCTCCAAGGACGTCCGGTTGCGCCCCGCGAGCACGGGCTCGGCACCGGCATCCCGGAGCGCGGCTGCGGTCAGGCGACCGGTGTAACCGGTGGCTCCGAAGAGGACGATCCGGGAGGGCACGCCACCGACGATAACCGCCCCGCGACGCCGTCGCGGGGCGCGGCGCTCACTTCAGCATCCGCGCGACGGCGACCGTCGCGCGGGCGTGACGGCGGACCTCGCCGGCGTGGAGCCGGCGGCCCGGCAGCTCGACGACGAAGGCCGCCGTGCCGAACCGGTGCCGCTGCCAGGAGATCGCGCTGCCGGGGGCGTAGACGTCGCACTCGCGGCCGGGCCCCAGACCCGAGACGCGGGCGTAGCGACGGGCGTAGCGCGAGGTCCGGTCGCAGGGGACCAGCGTCATCCCCCAGGGCTGGTGGTACCAGACGGCGAGATCGAAGCGGACGCGCTTGCTGAGCCGCTTCATGGCCTTCGACTCGGGCTCGGAGAAGGGGTGCGGTCCGGAGTTGTAGCCGCCGTCGAGGGTCGGATCGAAGCCGTGGGAGAAGTTCCGGTTCAGATCGACGCCGTGGGCGTTGCGGCGCTCCCCGGTGGCGACCCCGTCGGGATTGACGGTGGTGATCGTCCAGAAGTCGGCTCCCTTGATCCGCTCGCCGTAGGAGCCCCGGAGCCGCCGGACGATCCGGTGCCCCTGGGTCTCGTCGCCGTGGATCGAGCCGACGACGAGGACCTTGAGATCCGACTTCGGGTCACCGACGCGGCGGACCGCGATCGGGCGTCCCTTCACCGACTCCCCGATCACGCTCTGCGGCTGCGAGCGCGGGCTGCCGGCGCCGGCCGCCGCCGCCACGCCGGCGAGCGCGAGGAGGGCGAGGGCGGCCGCTGCGAGGAATCGGAGGTTCATCGCCTGCCGGTCGCTACTGGAAGAGGAGGAAGTCGACCTCGGGCTCGAGGCCGAGGACCGAGCGCGGGCTCATCACCTCGGTGTCGAGCGAGTAGAAGATCGAGAAGCCGTTGAAGAGCGACCTGCGGCTCAGCGTGCGGTAGCCCGCCACCTTCGCCGCCGGACTGCCGATCCCGTCGAAGTTGAGGGTCACGTCGACGTCGCCGCGCTGGACGATGTCGCCGCGCCTGCGGACCGATCCGTCGTGGAACTGGTGGATGACGAGGGCCTTCGGCGGCAGGTCGCCCGCGTCCACGATCCGCTGCAGCCGCCGCGAGACCGCGTTGATCTCCTTCGCCTTGATCCTGCCCGCGCTGCGCCCGGGGACGCCGCGCGGGCCGACATCCCACTCGGGGTCGATCGAAACATCGACGTCGGGCTCGTCGATCCACTTCTCGAGCGCGTCGATCTCGTCGCTCACCTTCGCCCGCCCGGGCTGGATGTCGAGGACGAGGCGGCCGCCGATCGAGCGGGCGGCGCGGAGGTAGGAGCGGATCAGCTCGTCGGGCTGGCGGGTCCGGTACTTGCCGTCCGGGCCCGGGGTCGAGTTGGCGACGACCGCGATCAGATCGAACCCGGGGATCACCCGGCGGTCCCCGATCCGGGCATAGGGTCTCGCCTGCTTGGCCGCCTTGCGGGCGGCGGCCCGGGGGCCGAGCTTGCCGAGGATCGTGCCGGTGAGCTGCGGGGCGCCATAGAGGGTCAGCAACCGCTTCCCGGGGAAGAGGCCTCCACGGACGGGTGCGGGCCCGGTGTCGACGCCGCCGCTGCGCGGAGCGGGCCGGCGGTCGAACGCGCCGGTCGCAAGCGCGACGCGCGTCGCGCGCTCGAACGCCGCCGCCGACGGCGGCCGTGGCCGCGTCGAGGCGCCGGCGGTCGCGGGCAGGGCGAGGAGGACCGCGATCAGCGCGACCGCAAGCAGCATCGTCTTTCGCGCGTTCGGCATCCGTCGGCCCTTCTTTCCCCAGGTTCGCATCCCTCCCGCGGCGGCGAGCCGGTTCACGTCGTGCAAGGGTTCGCCGCGATGCGGATCGGGATCGTCGCCTACTGGTTCAACCGCGGGCAGGCCGTCGTCGCCCGCCAGATCCGGGCGACCCTCGACGGGCTCGGGCACGAGACCCACATCCTGGCCCGGCCGACGCGGAAGACGAACATCAAGCCCGGCTGGGTCGACACCGAAGGCGTCTGGGCGCAGGAGCGGGTGACCGCCGCCAGCGACTACCTGATCCCCGGCGACGAGTACCTCGCCTGGGCCGAGTCGACCGGAGTCGACCTGGTCCTGTTCGATCAGAACTACCAGTTCGACGAGATCGCCCGGCTCCGCGATTCCGGCGTCCGCACGATCGGCCGCTTCGTCTGGGAGCACTTCTCCGACGAGCACGTCGAGCCCGCCGGCCGCGCCTTCGACCGGATCTACAGCCTCACGGCCTGCGAGCGCGAGCGCTACGAGTCGATGGGCATCGAAACCCCCCGGGTCCGCTGGGGCTGTTCCCCGGAGCTGGTGGCGATGGCGAAGGAGCTGGAGAGCCCCTCCGCGGCGGACCAAGGCGGCGCTC
>JADFCZ010000095.1 GCA_018263295.1 Conexibacter sp. | reverse complement strand
CGCGACGGCGAGGCCCGGACGGTCCGGGTGAAGCCGGTCTACGACGTGCCCGAGGAGGTACCGGGCCAGCCCGCGATCGAGCCGCGGATGGTGGTCGGCTTCGGCTACGAAGCGCAGCGCGAGACGGTTCCCCCGGGTGAGGCGGCCAGCTTCGCATTCGACCGGCTCTGGTACGTGACCTCGCAGACCGCGACCGTCTTCTCCCGCATCTTCGAGCCCGAGGTCCGCGACCAGATCTCCGGCGTCGTCGGGGCGACCGAGGTGACGCGACAGAGCTTCGAGTTCGACACCCGGCAGGCGATCGGCGTGCTCGCCGTGATCAGCCTGTCCCTCGGGCTCATCAACCTGCTCCCGTTCCTGCCGCTCGACGGCGGCCACATCTTCTGGGCGCTGGTCGAGAAGGTTCGCGGCAAGCCGGTGCCGCTGCGGATCATGGAGCGCTCGGGGATGGTCGGCTTCGCGCTGGTCCTGATCCTTTTCGTGATCGGCCTCGAGAACGACATCGGCAGGCTCACCGGAGAGGGCTTCAACGTCCGCTGACCGGCGCCCGAGCGGCAGAACTGCTGCGTTGCGGTAGTTTTCGCCGTACCCCGAGAACCCTGGAGGAGGGCACTGAGGATGGAAGCGACGGCGGCTGAGCGATACACGACCGGCGGGCCCGGTGTTGAACCGGCTGTCTCGAGCTTCCCCGCGGCCTTCCTCGAGACCGTGGCCCGGCTCGGGGACGGGACCGCTGTCATCGACGGCGACCGATCCGTCACCTGGAACGAGCTTCGCGAGCAGGCGCGGGCGGTCGCGGGCGGCCTCGCCTCGCTCGGGGTCGGCAAGGGCGACACCGTCGCGCTGATGCTCAACAACCGGCTCGAGTTCTTCCCGATCGACCTCGGGGTAGTCACCCTCGGCGGCGTCCCGTTCTCGATCTACCAGACGGCCTCGCCCGAGCAGATCGCCTACGTCGTCGGCGACGCCGGCGCCAAGGTCGCGATCGTCGAGAAGTCCTTCCTCGAGACGTTCGAGAAGGCGGGCACGGCGGTCGAGCACCTGATCGTCCTCGACGGCGAGGGCGGAACGATGAGTTACGACGATCTGATCGCGACCGACTCCGACTTCGACGACGCCGCGTCCACGGCCACGGTCGAGCTCGACGACACGCTCACGCTGATCTACACGTCCGGCACGACCGGCCCGCCGAAGGGCGTCGAGCTGACCCACCGCAACCTCCTCGGCCTCGTCTCCGGCGTCGACGACCTGATCGATTTCCCCGACGAGGGCGGCAAGATCATCTCCTGGCTGCCCGCCGCCCACATCGCCGAGCGCGGCGCCCACTACTACCTGCCGCTGACGAAGGGCGGGACCGTGACGGTGTGCCCCGATCCCCGGCAGATCATCGAGTTCCTGCCGCAGGTGCGGCCGACCTGGTTCTTTGCGGTGCCGCGGGTCTGGGAGAAGCTCAAGGCGGGCCTCGAGACGATGCTTGCGAGCCTGCCCGACGAGCAGCGAGAGCCGGCCCAGAAGGGACTGGAGGCCGCGATCGCGAAGGTGCGGCTCGAGCAGGCGGGCGAGGAGGTGCCCGCGGAGATCGCGGCGGCGGCCGAGCAGATGGAGGAGCAGATGTTCGCCGGCCTCCGCGCCCACCTCGGGCTCGACCAGGTCGCGGCGGTCAACGTCGGCGCGGCACCGACGCCGGTCGAGGTGCTCGAGTTCTTCCACGCGATCGGGATCCCCGTCGCCGAGCTCTGGGGGATGTCGGAGACGTGCGGCGCGGCCACCGTCAACCCGCCCGGCAAGGTCAAGCTCGGCACCGTGGGCCCGCCGATGCCCGGCGTCGAGATCCGGCTCGCCGAGGACGGCGAGGTTCAGGTCCGCGGCAGCCTGATCATGGCCGGCTATCGCAACCTGCCGGAGAAGACCGCCGAGACGATCGACGACGAGCGCTGGCTCGCGACCGGCGACATCGGCGAGATCGACGAGGACGGCTACCTGAAGATCGTCGACCGCAAGAAGGAGCTGATCATCAACGCCGCCGGCAAGAACATGTCGCCGGCGTCGATCGAGGCCAACCTGAAGGCCGCCAGCCCGCTGATCGGACAGGCCGTCGCCGTCGGCGACGCTCGCCCCTACAACGTCGCGCTGATCGTCCTCGACCCCGAGTACGCGCCCGCCTGGGCCGCGAAGCAGGGCATCGACGCCGCCGACATCTCGTCGCTGGTCGAGAACGAGCAGGTGCTCGCGGCGGTCCAGGAGGCGGTCGACGTCGCCAACGCGAAGATGTCCCGGGTCGAGCAGATCAAGAAGTTCAAGCTGCTGCCGGAGGAGTGGATGCCCGGCGGCGACGAGCTCACCCCGACGATGAAGCTGAAGCGTCGGCCGATCGCCGACAAGTACGACGCGGAGATCGAGAAGCTCTACGCGAAGTAGCGCCTCCGCTTGCCGAGGCGCCGCTACGACCTGAGCCGCGCGGACCTGGGGTCCGGCGTCGCCGCGATCCTGCGGGAGCTCGGCGTCCCCGAGTCGTTCCCGCCGCAGCTGGTCGCGGCCGCGGAGCACGCCCGGGCGACGGGTGGGCGCGAGCGCTCCGATCTGCCCTTCGTGACCGTCGACC
>JADFCZ010000094.1 GCA_018263295.1 Conexibacter sp. | reverse complement strand
CGCTCCCCACGGAGGACCACAACGCCCAGATCTCGCTGCTGACCGGGATGGCCGCCGCGGAGCTGATGCTGGGCGCCGGCTACGGGATCCTCAGGGTCCAGCCGCCCCCCGACGAGCGGGCGCTCGAGCGATTCCGGCTGCAGGCGCGGGCGCTCGGCTCGGAGTGGAAGGGGGACGTCTCCTACGGCGAGTTCATCCGTTCGCTCGACCCGGCCCGCCCGAAACAGGCGGCGCTGCTTCAGGAGGCGGCGGGGATCGGCCGCGGCGCCGGCTACGAGGCGTTCGACGGTGCCCAACCCGAGCATCGCTCGCACTTCTCGATCGCCGCCGAATATGCCCACGCGACCGCGCCGCTGCGGCGGCTCCAGGATCGCTGGGTGTCGGAGTGCTGCCTGGCTGCCGCGGCGGGGCGCGAGCCGCCCTCCTGGGTGGTCGAGGGCCTGGCGGCGCTGCCCGAGGCGATGCGCGCGGGCGATCGCCGCGCCAACGCCGTCGAGCGCGGCGTCGTCGACCTGGTCGAGGCGCTGATCCTCTCCGGGCGCGAGGGCGACCGCTTCGCGGGGATCGTCATCGACGACGAGACGGTCCAGCTCGCGGATCCGGCCGTCCGCGCCCCCGTCGAGGGCGAGTGTCCGCCACCGGGCAGCGAGGTCGAGGTGAAGCTGGTCGCCGCCGACGCGGCGACGCGCTCGGTTCGATTCGATGTGGTCGGATGAAGCGAAGCATCGAGGTCGACACGGCGGCGGAGCTCTCGCTCCGGATCGAGTCCGGCGAGGGGCTGGCCGGCGTCGTGGTCCAGGGCGTCGATCTCGCCGAGGTGACCGCGGACTGGGACGCCGTGGACGTCGCCGGCTCGTTCTTCCTCGGCTGCCGGATCCCCGACGCCGGGGTCGCCCTGACGCTGCAGCGCGGCGGGGCCATCGTCGTCCCCGAGCTGGGCGAGGGCGATCGCCCCTACCGGATCTATCCCTCGCGGCTCTACAGCTACGACGACCTGGTCGCGACCGGGCTCGATGCCGCCGTCCGCGACTACTTCCAGAACTCGCGAAGCCGGACCGGCGACCCCGACCCGGACCTGCCCGTCGAGGCGGTCGCGCAACGCCTCCACGACACGGCGATGACCGACGCGATCTGGGATCTGGTGCTGCCCGACGGCGAGCGCCCGCGCCGGGTCGCCGGGATCATGGGCGGGCATCGGGTCCGGCGGGACGACCCGCGCTACCGCCAGGTCGCCGAGATCGGATACCGGCTGACCGCGGCCGGGCTGATGGTCGCGACCGGGGGAGGGCCGGGGATCATGGAATCGGGCAACCTCGGCGCCTATCTGACGCGCAGCCGCGACCTCGGCTCGATCGACCGGGCGGTCGCGGTCCTCTCGCGCGCCCCGAGCGTCGAGCACGCCGACTACGAGGCGCGGGCCGAGGAGGTCCACTCCGAGTACGCCGACCGCGAGGGCGGTGTCAGCCTCGCGATCCCGACCTGGCTCTACGGGCATGAACCGGTGGGCCGGTTCGCCTCCCACATCGCCAAGTACTTCGCCAACTCGATCCGCGAGGACGGCCTGCTGCGGGTGGCGGGCGCCGGCATCGTCTTCTCGCCGGGGGGCGCCGGGACCGTCCAGGAGATCTTCCAGGACCTGGCGGTCAACGCCTACTCGCCGGCCGAGGAGCGGGCCCCGATGATCTTCCTCGGCGCCGACTGGTTCCGCTCGAACGGGATCGCCGCCGTGGTCGAGCACTTCGCCGAGGCGGCGGAGCCGCCGTTCGCCGACTCGATCGTCGTCACCGACTCGGTCGACGAGGCCGTCGAGGCGATCGCGGGGGCCGGCGAGGCCTGAGCGTCAGTCGCGGACGAGCTTCTTGTAGGTGATCCGGTGGGGGCGATCCGCCTCGGCACCGAGCTCGGCGTGACGGTGCTCCTCGTAGGCCTCGAAGTTGCCCTCGAACCAGGTCACCTGCGAATCCCCCTCGAAGGCGAGCACGTGCGTGGCGACGCGGTCGAGGAACCAGCGATCGTGCGAGATCACGACGGCGCAGCCGGCGAACTCGAGCAGGGCCTCCTCGAGCGCGCGCAGGGTGTCGACGTCGAGGTCGTTGGTCGGCTCGTCGAGCAGCAGCACGTTGCCGCCGCTCTTCAGGAGCTTGGCGAGGTGGAGGCGGTTGCGCTCGCCGCCGGAGAGCGTCCCGACCTTGCGCTGCTGGTCGGAGCCCTTGAAGTTGAAGCCGCTGGCGTAGGCGCGGGAGTTCATTCGCAGGTTGCCGACGTCGATCTCGTCGAGACCGCCGGAGATCTCCTCCCAGACGGTCTTCTCGCCGTCCAGGGCGTCCCGCGACTGATCGACGTAGGCGAGGTCGACGCTCTCGCCGACCCGGAGCTCGCCGCCGTCGGGCTGCTCCTCGCCGACGATCATCCGGAAGAGGGTCGTCTTGCCGGCGCCGTTGGCGCCGATCACACCGACGATTCCGGCCCGCGGCAGCGAGAACGAGAGATCCTCGATCAGGAGGCGGTCGCCGAAGCCCTTGCGAACGTTCTCGGCCTCGATCACGACATCGCCGAGGCGGGGGCCGGCCGGGATCTGGATCTGAACGTTGTCGCGCTTGACCGACTGCTGCTCCGCCAGCATCTCCTCGTAGCGGGCGAGCCGTGCCTTCGACTTCTTCCGGCGGCCCTTCGGGTTCTCGCGGACCCACTCGAGCTCGGATTCGATCGTCCGCTGCCTGGCGACGTCCTTGCGCTCCTCATGCGCGAGCCGCTCCTGCTTCTGCTCGAGCCAGGCGGAGTAGTTGCCCTTGAACGGGATCCCGCGCCCGCGGTCGAGCTCGAGGATCCAGCCGGCGACGTTGTCGAGGAAGTAGCGGTCGTGGGTGACGGCGACGATCGTGCCCTTGTAGTCCTCGAGGTGCTTCTCCAGCCAGGCGACCGACTCGGCGTCGAGGTGGTTGGTCGGCTCGTCGAGCAGGAGGAGGTCGGGAGCGCTCAGCAGCAGGCGGCAGAGGGCGACGCGGCGGCGCTCGCCGCCGGAGAGCTGGGTGACGTCGGCTTCGGGCGGCGGCAGCCGCAACGCGTCCATCGCCGTATCCAGCATCTTGTCGAGGTTCCAGGCGTCGGCGGCGTCGATCCGGTCCTGGAGCTTGGCGAACTCGGCCGCGGTCTCGTCGGAGTAGTTCATCGAGAGCTCGTTGAAGCGATCGAGGAGGTCGCGCAGCTCGCGGACCCCGTCCTCGACGTTGCCGCGGACGTCCTTGTCGGGGTCGAGCTGGGGCTCCTGCTCCAGCATCCCGACGGTGGCGTTCGGATGGAGTGCCGCCTCGCCGCGGTAGCCGTCGTCGGTCCCGGCCATGATCCGCAGCAGCGAGGACTTCCCGGCGCCGTTGTAGCCGAGCACGCCGATTCGCGCCCCCGGATAGAAGCTGAGCGAGATGTCCTCGAGCACCTTCTTGTTCGGCGGGTGCGTTCGAGAGACCTTGTACATCGTGAAGATGTATTCGGTGGGCGGAGCGGCCATGGCGCGGCTCAGGATAGAGAGGCGTCACCGCGGTCTGTACGGTCGCGCCGATGGACCCCGCCGCCGGCCCATGCCTCCCGATCGAGACCGAGCGCCTGCTCCTGCGCGCGTTCGAGCCCGGTGACCTCGAGGTTCTCGCCGCCCTGCACGGCGATGCCGATCTGGTCCGCTGGATCCCCTGGGGCCCGCGCACCCGCGAGGACGCGGCGGCGGTGCTGGAGCGGAAGCGGAGCTGCACGGAGCTCGAGCAGGAGGGCGACGGCCTCGGGATCGCGCCGGTCGTCAAGGAGACGGGGGAGATGATCGGCGACTTCACCCTGCAGTACGAGAGCGCGGAGCACTCGACCGCCGAGCTCGGTTATCTGCTCACGCCGGGCTCGCAGGGTCACGGCTACGCGACCGAGGCGGGTACGGCGCTGCTCGCGTTGGCCTTCGACGATCTCGGCTTCCACCGGGTGATCGCCCGGCTCGAGGCGCGTAATGGCCCCTCGGCGGCGGTGGCGGAGCGGCTCGGGATGCGGCTGGAGGCGCGCTTCGTCGAGAACGAGTGGTTCAAGGGCGAGTGGCAGAGCGAGCTCGTCTACGCGATCCTCGCCCGGGAGTGGGAGCAAGGCGGCTCCGAGGTTCGCGAATGATGGAATACTCGCGCCGCATGACCGCAACCTTCGCAAGGGTCGCCGCCGCAACCGTCGCCGCGCTGTTCTCCGCTCTCGGCTTCGCCGCGAGCGCCAGCGCCCTCGAGGACTGTCCCGTCCAGGCGCCATCGCACGTCGTCGACTCCTCCACCGGCGCATTCGAGTCGGTCGCGTTCGATTCCAAGGGCCGGCTCTTCTACACGCGATCGGGCCAGGGCAAGCTGATGATGATCGCCCGCAGCGGGGCCGAGCCGAAGACGATCCTCGACGAGATCGACGGACCCGGCGGCATCATCTTCCGGCGCAACGGGAACGTGCTCGTCGGCTACGGCGACACGATCGCGCAGGCGAGCGACGGCGAGGCGGACCCGCAGGCGGGCCTGATCGAGGTCGATCCGAAGACGCGCAAGAGTCACGTCTTCGTCCACGGGCTGCAGATGGCCAACGGCGTCACCCGCGGTCCCGGGGGCCAGATCTTCGCCTCGACCGACTTCGGCACCGGCGTCGACCGGATCCTGAAGGGGTCCGTCGAGCTCGGCTGGGCGCCACTCGACAGCTCGAACGGCATGGTCGTCGACAGCGCGAAGCGCCACCTCTTCGTCAACCAGACGTTCACGACCGTCCCGACGATCGCCAGGATCCCGCTCAGCGATCCGACCGGGGCGGAGCCGTGGTTCACCGCGCCGGAGGAGGCCGGGGCGTTCCTCGACGGCCTCACCCGCGACGCCGACGGCACGCTGTACGCCGCCGCGAACGGCACCGGCGACGTCTGGAGGGTCAGCGGCCCCGGCGACGGCTGCGTCCTCTGGGACGGAGTGCCCTTCCCGAGCGGACCCAGCGCCGTCGCCTTCGGCCGCGGCCAGGGCAGGTTCCCGCGCGGAAGCCTGTTCGTGACGACGTTCGCAGGCGAGCTCCTGCAACTCCGCCACGTGCGCCCGCCCGCGGCCTGAGGCCGGGTCCGGCCCGCCGCTAGCCTGTAGGCGTGGCTTCCAAGCGCCAGATATTCGTCGGCGGCGTCCCGATCGGGGGCGGCGCGCCCGTCGCCGTGCAGACGATGACCAAGACCGAGACGGCCAACCTCGCGGCGACGATGGAGCAGATCCGCACCGTCGCCGACGCCGGGGCCGACCTCGTCCGCGTCGCCGTGCCTCGCGAGAAGGACGCCGACGCCCTGAAGACGATCGTCGCCGAATCGCCGATCCCGGTCATCGCCGACATCCACTTCAACCACACGCTCGCGCTGAAGGCGATCGACGCCGGGGCTCACTGCATCCGCCTCAACCCGGGCAACATCGGCGGCCGCGAGAAGGTCGCCGAGGTCGCGGTGAAGGCCACCGAACACAGCGTGCCGATGCGGATCGGCGTCAACTCCGGCTCGCTCCCCAAGCACCTCCACGAGCTCGAGCGGACGGCCCCGGTCGAGGCGCTCGTCACCGCGGCGGTCGAGTTCGTCGAGCTGATGGAGGGTCTGGACTTCACCGACTTCAAGGTCTCGATCAAGTCGACGAACGTGCCGAACACGATCGCCGCCAACCGGCTCCTCTCGGAGAAGATCCCCTACCCGATCCACCTCGGCATCACCGAAGCGGGGACGAAGTGGTCGGGCGCGCTGAAGTCCTCGGTCGGGCTCGGGACGCTGCTCGCCGACGGGGTCGGCGACACGATCCGGATCAGCCTCTCGACCTTCCACGCCGAGGAGGAGGTCAAGGTCGCCTGGGAGATCCTCAAGGCCCTGCAGCTCCGCGAGCGCGGGCCGGTGCTGATCGCCTGCCCGACGTGCGGCCGCCTCCAGTTCGACATGGACACGGTCGTCGCCGAGATCGAGCAGCGCCTCGAGGCCTACACGGAGCCAATCGAGGTCGCCGTTCTCGGATGCGCCGTCAACGGCATCGGCGAGGCCTCGCACGCCGACTTCGGGATCACCGGGGCCAAGGACGAGGGCCTGATCTTCGCCCACGGCAAGCCGCTGCGGAAGATCCCGCAGGAGCAGCTCGTCGACACGCTCTTCAGGGAGATCGACAAGTCCCTCGGGCGCGGCGGGAAGATCGAGGTCGACGACTCCGAGGCCGCTGAGGGCGCAGCCTGGCTCCAGCGGATCGAGGAGGAGAACGCCGGCGACCTGACGCCGGAGAAGCTGGCGGCGATGGAGAAGGCCGCGGCCGAGAGCGGTGAGGACATCACGGCTCCGGGCGGGGGCGACGGCGAGCCCTATCTGAAGCCGGTCAAGGGCACCAAGGTCGAGCTGGGCGAAGAGGCCAGCCCGACAGCCGGCCGCCGCTTCACCCGCGCTTAGCTGTTTGGCGCGCATAGAGTGTCGGGCGTGGGAGCGAGCGACCGCGACAGCAGCGCGACGATCGGCCGCGTCGACGTGGTCGACCTGCCGATCCTGATGCCGATGCTCCGCGCCTATTGCGACTTCTACGAGGTCGATCCGCGCGATGACCGTCTCGTCGCCCTCTGCCGGGCGCTGATCGACGACCCGACCGAGGGGGAGCAGGTGATCGCCCGCGGCGCCGAGGGCGAGCCGCTCGGCTTCGCGACCGTCTACTGGACCTGGCAGACCCTCTACGCATCCCGGGTCGGCGTTCTCAACGACCTCTTCGTCGCCCCCGACGCGCGGGGCCGGGGCGTCGGGCAGGCGCTGATCGAGCACTGCCGGGGGCTCTGCCGCAAGCGCGCCGCATCGAAACTCGTCTGGGAGACGGCGGTCGACAATCACACCGCTCAGCGCCTCTACGATGGGATCGGAGCGGAGAAGTCGACCTGGCTGACCTACGAGATCGATGCCTGGTAGCGGCCGCCGCGCCTTCGACCCCCGCGCTATCGAACGATGACGAGACTCTCCAACTACCTGCTGCCGACCCTCAAGGACGCCCCGGCCGACGCCGAAGCGCTGTCGCACAAGCTGATGGTCCGCGCCGGGCTCGTGCGCCAGCTCGGCGCCGGGATCTGGACCTGGATGCCGGCCGGCTACCGCTCGGTCAAGAAGGTCGAGGCCGTCATTCGCGAGGAGATGGACGCCATCGGCGCCCACGAGATGCTGATGCCGGTGCTGCAACCGGCCGATCCGTGGCAGAAGACCGGCCGCTACGCGATCGACGAGCTGTTCAAGCTGCGCGACCGCAAGGACGCCGAGATGGTCCTGGCAATGACCCACGAGGAGGCGGTGACGACCCACGTCGCCCGCGACATCCGCTCCTACCGCGACCTGCCACTGATGCTCTACCACCTCCAGACGAAGGAGCGCGACGAGCCGCGGCCCCGTGCCGGGATCCTCCGCACCCGGGAGTTCACGATGAAGGACGCCTACTCGTTCGACCGCGACGAGGCCGGGCTGGACCGCAGCTACGAGCTCCAGGCCGGCGCCTACGGACGGATCTTCGACCGTTGCGGGCTTCGTTGGTACGCGGTCGAATCCGACGTCGGGATGATGGGCGGCTCGGGAGCCCACGAGTACATGGCGCCCTGCGCCGCGGGCGAGAACGAGGTCGCGATCGCGCCCGGTTACGCGGCCAACGTCGAGGTTGCGAGCGCGACGGCGCAACCGGTCGAGCTGCCGCCACCCCTCGACGAGCCGCGGGAGGCGCCGACGCCCGGAATGACGACCGTCGAGGAGGTCGCGGACGCACTCGGGGTCGAGTCCGGCGCCCTGATCAAGTCGATGCCCGTCGTCGCCGACGACGGCGAGCTGATCCTCGTCCTCGTCCGCGGCGATCACCGCCTGAACGAGACCAAGCTGGCCAACCACCTCGGCCAGGGCGTCAGGCAGGCCCGCCCGGAGGAGATCGAGGCGAAGATCGGGCCCGTCGGCTTCGTCGGCCCGGTCGGCGCCGACGTCCGGACCCTGATGGACGAGGCGATCGCCGGCGCCGGGCTGGTGACCGGCGCCAACCGTCCCGACGCGCACCTGATCGGGGTCGAGCCCGGACGCGACTTCGGGTTCGAGCCGTGCGACGTCCGCACCGTCGAGGCGGGCGATCTGACGGCCGCGGGCGACCGGATCGAGATCGAGGCCGCGATCGAGATCGGGAACATCTTCAAGCTCGGGACCCGGTACTCGGAGCCGCTCGGGGCGACCTACCTCGATCCCGACGGGGTCGAGCGCCCGATCGTGATGGGCAGCTACGGAATCGGCCCGGCGCGGATCGTCGCCGCGGTCGTCGAGCAGCGTGCGGACGAGCTCGGGATCGCCTGGCCCCCGGCGATCGCTCCCTGGGAGGTCCACGTCTGTGCCCTCGGCAAGGGCGGAGACGAGGTCGCCGAGACCGCCGAGGGCCTCTACGACGCGCTTACGGCCGCCGGAATCGAGACGCTCCTCGACGACCGCCCCGGGGCGGGGACGGGCGAGAAGCTGACCGACGCCGAGCTGATCGGGTGCCCACTGCGGATCACGGTCGGCAAGCGCGGGCTCGCGGAGGGGGTCGTCGAGGCGAAGACGCGAGCGGCCGGGGAGGAGGAGCGGATCGCGCTCGCAGAGGCGCCCGCCCGCGTCCGCGCGATCCTCGAAGGGCTGAGCTGAGCCGGTGGCTTCCGAGGGGAAGCGACGTTCTCTGTCCCGCCGGCGTCTCTTCGGCATCGACCGCTCCGGTCCCGAGCCGCCGCAGACCCGCGCCGGCCAGCCGCTGCGGCCGTTCACGCTGCCGAACCTGATCGGCTACATCCGGCTCGCCGCGATCCCGGTGTTTCTGGTGATCGCGTTCGATTCCGGCGACGGCCGCGACGCCCTCGCCTCGGTGATCTTCCTCGCGATCGCGCTGGGGGACCTGCTCGACGGCTTCGTGGCCCGGGCCACCGGGCAGTACAGCCGTCTCGGCGCGTTGCTCGACCCCGTCGTCGACCGGCTCACGATCCTCTCCGGCGCCGCCGTCTGCTGGCACTTCGAGCTCCTGCCGCGTCCGGCGATCGCGCTGCTCGCGCTCCGCGAGGTGGCGACGCTCTTCCTCGCCCGCTACGGCCTCAGGCACGGCGTCGACCTCGAGATCACATGGGTCGGCCGGATCGCCGTCTTCCTGATCATGGGCGGGATCTTCTGGTCGATGGTCGTCGACTGGGCGATCATCGAGGTCGGGTTCTGCGTCGGCGTCGCCATGTCGATCGTCGCGACGGCCCTCTACGTCCGGACCGCGTCCCGGCACCGGAGCGCAGTGGAGGCTGCCGCGGCCGGGGACGGCGTGCAGTCGCCCGTTCAACCTTCAAGTTCTGATTGACCCTTCGGGTGACCCGCCTATAATCGCTCGTGCCGGGCGAAGTCCGGCGTCCCTGCGACTTCTAGGAAAGCTTGGGTGAGTGATGGACGAGACCTTCCCCGACATCGGCGCGATGAGCGACGAGGAGCTGAAGGAGATGATCGACGAGCTCACCCGCGAGGAGCAGGAGGTCTCGTACAGGCGGCGGATGCTGCACGGCAAGATCGACATCCTCCGCGCCGAGCTCGTCAGCCGGCTGCGGACCAACCGTGAATCCGGCGACGCGCTGATCAGCGGCGCCGACGTCGAGAAGCTGACGGACATCCTCGCCGGACGGGTCAGCGGCGACGAGAGGATCTAGCCGCCGATGGCCCTGCACTGTCCCGAATGCGGCTTCGTCAACGACGAGGGCGCGAACTACTGCCAGAAGTGCGGTGCCTACCTGGGCCGTTCGGAGGGGGCCGACGAGCCGTCGACGCTGACGTACAAGATCGCCGAGACCGGCGACTTCCAGCCGATCGACCTCGACCAGATGGTCGAGGAGGAGGGTGCTGCCCTCGTGATCCGCTCGGGCGGCGGCCGCTCCGGCGAGAGCTTCCCGGTCGATCAGGACCGGATGAGCATCGGTCGCACCCCCGACGCGCCGATCTTCCTCGACGACGTCACCGTCTCCCGCAACCACGCACTGCTGGTGCGAAGGCGCGACGGCCTCTACATCGACGACCTCGGCTCGCTGAACGGGACCTACGTGAATCGCCACCGGATCGAATCGCATCTCCTCGAGGACGGCGACGAGATCCAAATCGGCAAGTTCAAGCTCGGCTACCTGGAGCGCTGAGCGATGGAATCGGCCACCAAGCCGGCCACCCGAACCGCCGAGACCCGCGACTCCCGCCCGCGCAAGGCGCTGACGATCGGCGCCGTCTGCAAGGTCCTCGGGCAGGAGTTCGACGACATCTCGATCTCGAAGATTCGCTACCTCGAGGATCAGAAGCTGCTGTCGCCGCGGCGCACGCGTGGCGGCTATCGCCTCTACAGCCAGGCCGACGTCGAGCAGCTCCGCACGATCCTGCGGATGCAGCGCGACGAGTTCCTGCCGCTGCGGGTGATCCGCCAGGAGCTCGCCGCGGGCAAGATCGGCGGCGAGCGCGACCGCGGCGCCCGCCCCGGAGCGAGCCGCAGGGCGATGACACTCGAGGAGCCGGACGAGTGGGTCAACCTCGACGACGTCCTCGAACAGACCGGTGCCACCCAGGAGCTGATCCGCGAGCTCGAGGACTACGGGATCATCCAGCCGCGGCAGCGCAACGGCTCGAAGCTCTTCGACGAGACCGACGTCGAGATCGTCCGTGCCGCGACCGAGCTGTCCCGCTTCGGCGTCGGCGGGCGCAACCTCCGGGTCTTCCGCACCTCCGCCGACCGCGAGGCGGCACTGCTCGAGCAGCTGATGGCGCCGTCGCTGCGTTCGCGGAGCCCCGCCCGCCGCAAGGAAGCGATCGAGAGCCTCGAGGGCCTGGCGGCGACCTGCACGCAGCTCAAGCACCTGCTGCTGGTCCGCGACCTCAGGCGTCTGCGCGGCTGAGACGCGATGCCGACGGTCGCCCGCAGCCGCGTCATCGGCGCGAGCACGGATGCCGTCTGGTCGCTGGTCTCGGACCCGGAGAACCTTCCGCGGTGGTGGCCTGAGACGACCCGGGTCGAGGACGTCGAGGGCGGTGCCGGCGCGCGACGCAGCCGCTTCACCCAGGTGATGACGACGAGCAAGGGGAGGACGGTGCGTGCCGACTTCCGCTGCACCGCGTCGACCACGGGTGAGCGGATCGTCTGGGAGCAGCAGCTCGAGGGGACGCCGTTCGAGGGCTTCCTGAGGAGCGCCGAGGTCGAGGTCCGGCTCGGCCCGGACGCCGGTGCCTGCTCGGTCCGGCTCGAGGCCCGGCGGCGTCTGCGGGGCATGTCCCGGTTAGGCTCGGTGATGATGAGGCGCGCGACCGGCCGTACGCTCAAGCAGGCGCTCGACGGGATCGAGCGAGCCCTCGTGCCCGCCGCGGGAGCCGGTTGATGACGCCGACGCGGGAGATGCTCCGGCGCGACGCCGCCTACGACCGCTGGGGCGAGGCACACGTCAATGGCCAGCTCGGCGCTGCGGCCGAGCGGATGCTGGAGGAGGAGCTCGGCACCGGCGAGCCGCTGCCCCCGGTGCCGCTCGATGCGGTTCGGATCGCCCCCGGCGCCCCGATCCCCGAAGCCGTCGTCGCCGCGGCCGGGGGAGAGGATGCCCTCAGCACCGACGACGAGGACCGGATCCGCCACTCCGGCGGCAAGGGCTACCCCGATCTGATCCGGATGCGGAGGGGGACCGTCGAGTGCGCCCCCGACGCGGTCCTCGCGCCGCCCGACGCCGAGCACGTCGCCGCCGTGCTCGCCGCCTGTGCCGAGGCCGGGGTTGCCGTCGTCCCGTTCGGGGGCGGCACCAGCGTCGTCGGCGGCGTCGAGCCCGTCCGCGGCCCGTTCGAGCGCCTCGTCGCGCTCGACCTGACGGCGCTGCGGAACGCGATCGTCGACCCGGTTTCGATGACCGCCCATCTTGGTCCGGGCCTGCGCGGGCCCGAGGCCGAGGCTGCACTCAACTCCGAGGGATTCACGCTCGGCCATTTCCCGCAGTCGTACCGCTACGCGACGATCGGCGGCTACGCTGCGACGCGTTCGGCCGGGCAGGCCTCGAGCGGGTACGGGCGCTTCGACGCGGTCGCCACCGCGATCGAGCTGACCGCGCCGGCGGGCCCGATCCGGACGCTCCAGACCCCACACACCGCTGCCGGGCCGTCGCTGCGCGAGCTGGTCCTCGGCTCCGAGGGCACCCTCGGCGTGATCACCGACGTGACGGTCCGGGTGCGCCCGGTGCCCGAGCGCAAGCTCTATGAGGGCTGGTTCGCCCCATCGTTTCCCGACGGGATCGAGATCGCCCGCAGCCTGGCGCAGGGCGGCGCCCTTCCGGACGTGGTCCGGCTCTCCGACCGCGACGAGACCAGGGTCTCGCTCGCGATGTCCGGCCTCGAGGGCGCGAAGCGCCGGGCGCTCGAGACGTACCTGCGCCTGCGCGGGCGCCGGTACGCGTCGAGCGGCTGCATGCTCATCGTCGGATGGGAGGGCGAGCGCGAGGATGCCGAGCGCCGCCGCGAGATCTCGCGGCGGGTGCTGCGCAGCGGCGGAGCGGTCCCGCTGGGCGGCTCGCCGGGCAGTTCCTGGGAGCACGGCCGATACGAGGGGCCGCACCTGCGCGACCTGTTGATCGACCGCGGGATCCTCGTCGAGACCCTCGAGACCTCCCACGTCTATGGCAGGCTCGACGAGCTCTACGCGGCGGTCCGGTCCGCCCTCGCCGACGGGATGAGCGCCGGCGGCGGCCGCGGCATCGTCATGTGCCACGTCTCCCACGTCTATCGCGACGGCGCCAGCCTCTACTTCACCTTCCTGACCGCCGCGCGCGCCGGCGCCGAGATCGAGCAGTGGCGGGGGCTGAAGGCGGCCGCCTGCGAGGCGATCGTCGGGGCGGGGGGGACGATCACCCACCATCACGCCGTCGGCCGCGATCACGCCCCCTACATGCGCTCGGAGATCGGCGAGCTCGGCATCGATACCCTGCTCGCGGCCAAGGAGCGGTTGGATCCAGCCGGGATCATGAATCCCGGCAAGCTGCTGGGATAACCCGGCGGACTGCGGCGCTTGAGGTAACTCCGCCCGGATCCTCCGCTGCGCGTCCGGTCCGGTCGGCTCGCTTCCCGGCTTCGGCGGCGCTGAGATCACGGCAGCCCTCCGGGCTGCCGGAAACGCTGCGCCGCCTCTTAGCCGTCGGAGCCGGAATTACCGGTCTGATTGCCGCCGCGCTCGACGAGGGGGATGTCGCCCGTGGCGAGCTGATCGCCCGTGAACGGGAGGATCGGGACCTTCTGCTTCGTGGCCTGCTTGATCTCGGCCTGGAGGTCGTCGATGGACGTGGACGAGACCCGGACGGACTGCGCCTGGTTGCCGACCGCGACCGCGATCGGGGTCGGGACCGAGAGCCGGCCGGAGAATCCGCCGTTCTCGTCGGGATCGAGGCTGTCGATCGGGTAGCCGGCGCTGTCTCCGACCATCAGCCAGAGCAGGTAGGAGTCGCCGGAGTCGAGGTTCGGATCGAGGCCCTGGACGTCGACGTCGACGTAGAGCTGCTGGTTGGAGACGAGGCCGAAGATGGCCTCGCCGGCGACACCGCTGCCGGCGATGGGCTTCAGCGGCACCGTCGTGATGTTGCTCTCGGCCGCGGTCGTCGAGGTGTCCGTGGTGTCGGCGGAGCTCGAGTCGTCATCGCCGCCGCCGACGACGCCGGCGAGGGCGAGGACGCCGACGACGAGGAGCAGGCCGACTGCGATCAGGCCGGCGAGGATCGCATTCCGGCGCCGGGCGGCGGCGGCCACCTCGGGGTCGGCGGGTGCGGCGAGGGTGGCCGGGCCGTCGGAGGCGTCGGGAAGCGCGGCCTTGCGGCGCTTCGTGCGCGGTTCCGGGAGGCTCGGCTGGGAGGCGTCAGGGGCGATCACGGCGAGGCCGGTCTGGATCTTCCGCGCCAGGTCGAGGGTCTCCGGGTCGCCCTGCAGGTGGCGGATGGAGTCGGCACGTCCGATCGGGTCCGCCTGGCCGAGCAGGAAGTCGGTCAGGCCGACCTCGGCGTCGGGGTCGGAGCCTCCGATCTCGGCGAGCGCCGCCCGCGCTCGCTCCCGGACCTCGTCCGGGGTCCCACCGAGCAGGCCGGCGATGTCCTCATAGCTCTGTCCGCGCTCGACCAGCAGCTGGAGCAGCGCGCGTTGATCCCCTTGCAGTCCCATCCGCGGAAGCCTATGCAACCGGGACGGGTGGCGGCGCAGCCTGGTGCGCGCGGCAGCGATTAGGCTGGCCCGATGTCAGATCCCGGAACCCCGACCTCGATGGCCGAAATCCTCGGCTTCGAGGGCTACGAGTTCGACGGCGAATCGGTGGCGACCCTCGCCATGCCCGTCCACGACGGCCTCAAGCAGCCGTTCGGCATCGTCCACGGCGGCGCCTTCGCGGCGCTCGCGGAGACGGTTGCCTCTCGCGCCACCTACGACGCCGTGGCGCCGAAGCTCGCGATGGGCCAGGCGAACGAGTCGATCTTCATGCGCGCGATCCGCTCCGGCACGGTGCGCGCCCGCGCCGAGGCCATTCACCGCGGCAGCACGAGCTGGGTCTGGGACGTTGCCATGCGCGACGACGAGGACCGTCTCTGCGCGACGTCGAGGCTGATCATCGCGGTGCGCGAGGCGCGCTGAGGAGTTCTATGCCCGCATGTGGGCATAGAACGCCACCAGCGACCGTTTGAGCTCCGTCGACCTCCCCCTCTCAGCAAACCACGTCCGCCCGCGTTTCAACGCGCGCCCCGGCTGACCCGAACGTCTATTCCTCGAAGCCGTTCGTTATCGGCAGGCGGCGGTCGCGGCCGAAGGCCTTGGTCGTGATCTTGACCCCGGGAGGTGCCTGGCGGCGCTTGTACTCGGCCCGGTCGACCAGCCCGGCGACCCGCTCGGCGTCGGCGGGGCTGAGGCCGGCCTCGACCAGGTCGGCGCGGCTGCCGTCACCCTCGATGTAGACCGCGAGAGCGGGGTCGAGGACCTCGTACGGCGGGAGGGAGTCGGTGTCCTTCTGGTCGGGCCGAAGCTCGGCCGATGGCGGGCGGTCGATCACGGCGCGCGGGATCAGCTCGCCGTCGGAGCCGGCGACGCGGTGTTCGACGAGTTCGTAGACGAGCAGCTTCGGAACGTCCTTGAGGACGGCGAAGCCGCCGGCCATGTCGCCGTAGAGGGTGGCGTAGCCGACCGACATCTCGGACTTGTTGCCGGTGCTGAGCGGGAGCCAGCCGAACTTGTTGGAGAGGGCCATGACGAGGTTGCCGCGGATCCGCGCCTGCAGGTTCTCCTCGGCGATCCCGGGCTCGGTTCCGGCGAAGTGCGGGGCGAGGAGGGCGTCGTAGGCGCGCATCACGTCCTCGATCGGCAGCTCGATCGTGTCGGCGCCGAGGTTCGCCCCGATGGCGCGGGCATCGGCCTGGGTCTCGGCGCTGGAGTGGGGGGACGGCATGACCACGCAGGTGAGGTTCTCGCCCCCGAGGGCGTCGGCGGCGATCAGCGCGACCAGGGCGGAGTCGATCCCGCCCGAGAGGCCGAGGATCGCGCGGCGGAAACCGTTCTTGGCGGCGTAGTCGCCGAGCCCCGTGACGAGCGCCGCGTAGACCTCCGCCGCGGGCTCCTTGACCGGGGCCAGCCGGACGGGCGCCGGTGAGGGCTCCCCGCCGCCGCTGCCCAGGCTCGCGGTGAGCGGGACCGGCGCTCCGCTCGCGGGCTCGCCGACGGGAAGCTCGAGGTCGCAGAGCAGCAGCTCCTGCTCGAACTGGGCGGCCCGGGCGATCGTGCGCCCGTCGGCGCCGACGACGAAGCTGTGGCCGTCGAAGACGAGCTCGTCCTGCCCCCCGACCATGTTGCAGAGCGCGATCGTGGATCCCGCCTCGCGGGCGCGATCGGCGACCATCCGCTCCCGTTCCGTGCCCTTGAAGCGGTGGTAGGGGGAGGCCGAGGCGTTGACGATCAGCCGGGCGCCGGCGGCACCCTCCTCGGAGCTCGGGGGGCCGGGCAGCCAGATGTCCTCGCAGACCGTCAACCCGACGAGGGCGCCGTCGACCGACACCAGCTCGCCGACCGGCCCCGGATCGAACCAGCGGCGCTCGTCGAAGACGCCGTAGTTGGGCAGATGGACCTTGCGGTACCGCGCGGCGATCCGCCCGTCGGCGATCACGACGAGGCCGTTGTGGAGGGCGGCGTCGCGGACCGGGCAGCCGATCATCGCGACGATCCCCGAGGCCTGGGCGGCGAGGCCTTCGACGGCCTCCTCACAGGCGGCGAGGAAATGCGGCTTGAGCAGGAGATCCTCCGGCGGATAGCCGCTGATCACCAGCTCCGGCAGGACGACGAGATCGGCTCCCGCATCCCGCGCCCGGCCGATCCACTCCGCCGCGAGGGCGGCATTTCCGTCGACGTCGCCGACCTTGGGGTTGACCTGCGCGAGGGCGAGGCGCAGCGTTGTCGAGTCGCCATCCATGTGCGGATTATCCTGGGGTACCGCTCCATCCGGGGCGAAGCGGTGTTCTTGGGCCGAATCCGCTGCTACCTTGCTGCGGCCCCAACACGGAAGGAACCCACTTGCGCCGTCTCGTCCTCGTCTTCTCGCTCCTCGCCGCCGTCCTGCTACCGGCGGCCGCGGCGACGGCCGACGCCCCCGCCGGCAACGTCTCGGCGGCATCCGCGCAGCAGGCGCTGGACAACGCGCTCGAAGTCTTCCGCCAGCCCCGGTCGGCCGCCTCCGGGCCCGCCACCGGTTCGCGGGACGCCACCGTGGCCCTGCGCGACCTCGCCGTCGCGCTGCCGGCCCTGAGCGGCGCCGACCGGCTCCGGGCGCGGAGCCTGCTCGCCCGGCCGACGGAAAAGAACGACCGGGCCTACTTCGGCAAGGAGGCGCCCGACTCGCCCCAGTGCAACGCCGACTTCTGCGTCCACTGGACCAACAACGCGAAGAACGCTCCCGTCTCGAACAGCTTCCTGAACGAGATCGCCGCCTCGGTGGTCCTCAGCCGCAACGTCGAGAACAACACGCTCGGCTGGCGCGATCCGAAGTCCGACGGCAGGATCGGCGGTCGCAAGGGCAAGGGCTTCGACGGCCAGACCGACGTCTACGTGACGAACCTCGGCAGGCGTCTCTACGGATACGCGGCCCCGGACAACGGCCAGCGCGGCCGGAAGCGCTACGCCTACCTCGTCCTCGACAACGACTACGTCGGCTTCCCGACGGGTCCGCTGGACTCGATGCGGGTGACGGTCGCCCACGAGTACAACCACATCCTCCAGTTCAACTACGACGTCTTCCAGAACGTGTGGCTGTTCGAGGACACCGCCACCTGGATGGAGGACAAGGTCTACCCGGCGATCAACGACTACATCAACTACCTGCCGGCGTTCGCGAAGAAGTCGTCGCGGCCCATGACCGGCTCCTCGATCAAGATCTACGCCGAGGCCGTCTGGAACCACTGGCTCAGCGCCAAGTACGGCGACGACGTCGTTCGCAACACCTGGGAGGTCTCGCCGAAGCAGAAGAGCTTCGCGGTCGACGCCTACGAGAAGGCGATCAAGAACGCCGGCGGTCCCGGGTTCTCGCAGGAGCTCGGCGACTTCTTCGCCGCGACCGCCGAGTGGAAGTCGAACCCGGCGTTCCCGGACTACACGGCGTACCCGGACATGAAGCGCTCCGGCAGCGTCAATGGCAACACGACGAAGACCAAGCTCGACAACACGTCCTACAAGCTCTACGAGGTCAACCCTTCCGCCGACCCGTCGGTGACGCTGTCGGTCAAGGCCGAGAAGGGCACCAAGAGCTCGATCTCGCTCGTCGGCCGGATCGGCGGCGGCGGCCCGGTGACGACCGAGACGACCTACCTGAAGAAGGGCGGCAACGGCGAGGTTACGCTCGCGAACCCGGGCGTCTACTCGCGGATCACCGCCATCGTCGCCAACGTCGACGGTGACGCCAGGCGGAGCCGCAAGGGAAAGCTGATCTACACCGCCGACAGCTCCAGCTACCGGTTCCAGCTCGGGGGCTGACCGGGTCCTGCAGCGTCGTCGCCGACCGGCTCAGGCCGGGGCGACGGCGACCGGGATACCGTTGAGCACGGCGTTCCCGGAGAGAGCGTCGACGAGCTCCTCGTCGGCGAGCAGGTTCGAGTTGACGCCGGGGTTGCCGGCGGCGACGGTCATCCGCGCCCCCGCGGCGTCGTGACCCCAGCCGTGAGGGATCGAGACGACGCCCTCCATGATCGCGTCGGTGACCTCGACCGGGACGACGACGCTGCCGGCCCTCGAGGTGACGGCGGCGGCCCCGTCGGGCGCCAGTCCGAGGCGTTCGGCGTCGGCCGGGTTGACGTGCATGGTGCAGCGGTCCTTGCCGCGGACGAGGTGGGGGACGTTGTGCATCCACGAGTTGTTCGAGCGGAGGTCGCGGCGCCCGATCAGGACGAGCCCGTCGCGATCGCGGTCGATCGCGGCCGCAAGCCGGTCGAGGTCGGCGACGATCGCCGGCGGGCACAGCTCGACCTTGCCGCTCGCGGTCCGCAGGACGCCCGGTAGCCGCGGTTCGAGCGGCCCGAGGTCGACGCCGTGCGGAGCGTCCTCGAGCTCGTCGAGCGACAGCGCGACGTCGTCGCCGCGTCCTGGTCGGCCGGCGATGCCCGCCCCGTAGGGCCCGCAGCGGAGCATCAGGTCGAGGACGCGCTCGGGACCGCGGCGCTCGCCGAGCGCCGCCACGACCTCGGCCGGATCCATGCCCTCGGCGGGCGAGCCCTCGGTGACGGTCTCGCGACGAGCGACCTCGAGCGCGACCATGTCGTCGAACTCGTCGACGTCGACGTCGGGTCCGGCGCCGGCGAAGAGCCCGGCGAGACGGAGCATCGTCCGCCACTCCGGCTCGATCCCCGCTCGCGGCGGCAGCACCGGCGGGCTGAAGTTGGCGATGTTCCGGACCGACAGCTGGTAGAAGGCCAGGTCGTAATGCGAGCGCTCGAGCGGTGAGAGCACGGGCAGGACGACGTCGGCGCGGGAGCTCGTTTCGTTCAGGTAGCAGTCGATCGAGACGAGCAGCTCGAGTTCGTCGAATGCGGCACCGAGGCGTCCGACGTTCGGCGTCGAGACGAGCGGGTTCCCCGCGACGGTGACGAGGGCGCGGATCCGGCCCTCGCCGGGTGTCGTGATCTCCTCGGCCAGGCAGGCGACGGGAACCTCGCCGAAGGCCTCCGGCAAGCCGCGCACGCGGGTGCTCCAGCGGCCCATCTCGAAGCCGCGGCCGTGGCCGCCGGCGCCGTTGGCGTTGGTCTGACCGGCGGCCGCGAGCGGGAACATGACTCCGCCGCGGCGGTCGAGGTTCCCGGTGAGCACGTTGAGCACGTCGACGAGCCAGCTCGCGAGCGTGCCGAACTCCTGGGTCGTCGTCCCGATCCGGGCATAGACGGCGGCGCTCGGGGCGGCTGCGAGCTCGCGGGCGATCCGGCGCGTGTCCTCGGCGTCGATCCCGCAGGTCGCCGCCACGGCCTCGGGCGAGAAGCCGGCGACGATCTCGCCGATCTCGTCGAGCCCGGCGACGTGCCCGGCCAGCTCGCCCGGATCGGTCAGTTCCTCGGTGACGATCGTGTGCACGAGGGCGGCGAGGAAGTGAGCGTCGCGACCCGGCCGGATCGGATGGTGCTCGTCGGCGACTTCGGCGGTCCTGGTCCGGCGCGGATCGACGACGACGACCTTGCCGCCGCGTTTGCGAATGGCCCGGAGCTTGCCGCGCATGTCGGGCGCGGTCATCAGCGACCCGTTGGAGGCCAGCGGGTTCGCGCCGAGGATCAGCATGTGGTCGGTGTGGTCGACGTCGGGGATCGGCAGCGTCAGCCCGGTGCCGAACATCGACGCGCAGGCGACCTGCTTCGGGAGCTGGTCGACGCTGGTTGCGCTGAAGATGTTGCGGGTGCCCATGCCCTTGATCAGCGCCCGCAGGTAGATGAGGCCGTCGAGCGTGTGCGCGTTCGGATTGCCGAGGTAGATCCCGGTGGAGTTGCGGTCGCCGTCGGCGCGGATCGGCTCCAGCTTCTCGGCGATGGCCGCGAAGGCCTCGTCCCAGCTCGCGGCGACGAGCTCGCCGTCGCGGCGGACGAGCGGTGTGGCGATGCGGTCGGGGTCGGCGTGGAGCTCGCCGATGCTCGCGCCCTTGGGGCAGATGAATCCACGGCTGAAGACGTCGTCGGCGTCGCCGCGCACCTTGACGACCTCCTCGCCGGCCACCTCCAGGGCGAGGCCGCAGGTCGCCTCGCACAGCGGGCAGGTCGCGAACCGGGTGACACTCTCCTCCGTCATCGCCCGAGCGATCTTCGCAGATGAAGGACGGCCCGGCCTAGGGCGAGCGGCGGCGGACGTTGGTGACGATCACCGCGAGGACGGTGACGAGGTAGATCTGGCCGATCAGCGCCTCGGTGACCGACATCGCCCGCCCGAGGTCGTCGGCGGCGGTGAAATCCCCGTAGCCGACA
>JADFCZ010000093.1 GCA_018263295.1 Conexibacter sp. | reverse complement strand
CCCCGCCGACACTCAGCGCGAGCGCAGCGAGTGCGGAGGCGGTGGCTCGACCCCCGCCGCCCGCGCCCGCTGACGATCTAGTTCAGGCGCTCGACGACCATCGCCTCGCCCTGGCCCCCGGCGACGCACATGGTCTCGATGCCGACGCTGTGGTCGTCGGTCTCCATCACGTTGAGGAGCGTGCCCATGATCCGCGCGCCGGTCATGCCGAACGGGTGGCCCAGGGCGATCGCGCCGCCGTGGGTGTTCAGCTTCTCGAGCGGGATGTCGCACTCCTCCATGATCGGGATGACCTGGGCGGCGAACGCCTCGTTGAGCTCGACGGTGTCGACGTCGCCGATCGTCATGCCGGCCCGGTCGAGGACCTTCTTGACGGCGCCGATCGGGGCGACCCCCATGTACTCGGGGTTGTTGCCCTCGGTCGCGGCGGTGACGATGCGGGCGCGCGGCTTCAGGCCGAGCTCCTTCGCCTTCGTGTCGGACATGATCAGGACCGCGGCCGCGCCGTCGTTGAGCGGGCAGGAGTTGCCGGCGGTGACGCCGCCGCCGCCGAAGGCCTCCGGCAGCGAGCCGAGCTTCTCGCGCATGTCGCCGCCGTCGGCCCGGGGGCCGTCGTCCTTGCTGACCTCGCCGTCGGGGGTCGGGACGGGGACGATCTCGCGATCGAAGAACCCGGACTCCTGGGAGGCGACCGCCAGGTGCTGGGAGCGGAGCGCGTAGTCGTCCATCGCATCGCGGCTGACGCCGTACTTGTTGGCGACGTTGACCGCGGTGACGCCCATGTCGATGTAGACGTTGGGGTAACCGTCGTGGTCGCCGGTCAGCTTCTCGTTGCGATCTTCGACGCCGGCCGCCTCGCTGCGCTCGTTGAAGCGCGAGACGAACTCGATGCCGGCGGCGATGTAGGCGTCGCCCTCGCCGTTCTTGATCGCGTTCGAGGCATGCCGGATCGCGTCGAGCGAGGACGCGCAGTAGCGCGAGACGGTGACGCCGGTGGTCGTCTCCGGGAGGTTCTCGGAGAGGATCGACATGATCCGGCCGACGTTGAAGGCCTGCAGGCCCTGCGGCATGCCGACGCCGGCGATGACGTCCTGGACGAGGGCCGGATCGACGTCCGGGTTGCGCTCGAGCAGCCGGTCGATCACGAAGGCGCCGGTCTCCTCGGGGCGAAGCTGGGTAAGCGACCCCTTGAAGGCACGGCCGATGGGCGTGCGCAGGGTGTCGACGATCACTGCCTCAGGCATCAAGTAACTCCTTGGTCAGGACGAGAGGGGACTCTCGGTTGGTGGAGAGGTGCCTGCAGAATGCTACGCATCCGGCCAATGACGGGCCTTTGGATGACGGTCAGCCTCTATCCTCGACGACCGCAATGACCTCCGAGACGATCGAGCAGGACATCGAGATCGGCCCCGCCGAAGCCGCCGAGAAGGTGGCCGGCGGCGCCCAGCTCGTCGACGTCCGCCAGGACTTCGAGTGGGAGGCGGGCCGGATCCCGGGCGCCGAGCACATCCCGCTCGAGCAGCTCCCTGCCGCGGCCGAGCGATTCGATCAGGAGCGCCCGATCGTCTTCCAGTGCCGCACCGGCAGCCGCTCGGCGATGGCGTCCCAGGTCTTCAGGGCGTCGGGATTCGAGGCCTACAACCTCTCCGGGGGACTCGAGGCATGGGTCGCGGAGGGTCGGGAGATCGAGCCCGACGGGGGAGTCGTGGCCGGGCCCCGCCCGGACGCGAGCTGAGCTCCGTGGAGAGACGCCCACCCGAGACCCCTCCGCCTCCGCCCGCAGGCGCTCCGCCGCCTCCGCCCGCAGGGGCTCCGTCTCCGCAGCCCGGAGCCGCCGCTCCGCCGCCGCAGGCTCCCCCGCCCGTGCAGACGCCCCCGCCCGCGCAGACGGACCCGCCGACCGAGGTCCATTCGCCGCCACCGCCCGCGCCGGCCCTGCCCCCCGCGGGACTGCCGACGGCTCCCGCGGCCCGCGAACAGCCTCAGCCCGCGCCGGTGCAGCCCGCCCGGACCGGAGTCCGGCGCCCGATCACCCAGCCCGGCCGCCCGGGCACCGGCGCCCTGCCCGCCCAACCGGTGTCCGAGATCGAGGGCCTGCGCTCGTGGGTCGCCCAGCTCGACCGCAAGCTCGGCCTCCGCACCTACCTGACGCTCGCCGCGGCCCTGCTGGCGCTCGCCTGCTCGATCGTCGCCGTCGTGCTCGCGATCGACGCTCGTGACAACGCCGCCAGCAGCGACGACATCGCGAACCTCGAACAGGAGATCGCGACGCTGCAGGGCGCGGCCGCCGCGTTGCCGGCAACCGCCGGTGCCGATACGACTGCGCTCCAGGACGAGATCGACCAGCTCGAGGGCCAGGTCGACGACCTCACGGCCGCCCAGGATGCGACCGACAAGCGGATCGGCGTGATCGAGGACGACATCGACGATCTCCGCAGCCAGATCAGCGACCTGAACGGCAGCGGCGGAGGCAACTGACCGGGTTCCGGGCGGTGGCGTCCGGAAACGGCCCTACAGTGCGGGCAGTCGGGATTGTGCCGACCGGCACGATCACCGCCTCGAATCAAGGGCGCGAGCGCCCGGAAGGAGAGCCGACCATGCCTGAGGGTTACTGCGTCAAGGAACGCAAGAAGGTCGAGATCCAGAACCCCGAGCAGATCACGATGAAGAACGGACGTCCCGCGATCACCGGCACCTGCCCGGACTGCGGGACCAAGATCTTCAAGATCGGCAAGATGAGCTGACCCTCGCGGGGGTCGTCCCGCGAGCAAACCGGCGGGCGAACCGGCGCCCGCGAACTGGTCGCCCGTTTGCCTGGCGGCGCCCCTTGGTGACGAAAGTCGCTATCGGTGGAACAATGCTGCGACCGATGTCCGGTCCGCAGAAACCGCTCGAGCTGATCCTGGCCCGGAACCTGCTGACGAGCGTGACGACTCCGGCCTTCCTGGTCGCCAAGGACGGGACCCTGCTCTTCTACAACGAGGGCGCCGGGGCCCTGATCGGCCGCCCGTTCGAGGACACCGGGCAACTCGACCTCGAGGAGTGGACCCGGCGGTTCGGACCGTTCGACGAGAACGACCATCCGCTCTCCTTCGAGGACATGCCGCTGACCCGCGCCCTCAGCGAAGGGCGTCCCGCCCACGACGAGTTCTCGGTCCGCTCCGCCGACGGAGTCATGCACCGGATCGCGGCGAGCGCGATGCCGATCGTCGGCGCCGCCAGTGGCGCCTCCGGGGTGATGGTCATCTTCTGGCCCGTCGACGAACAGGTCGCCCGCGAGGTGACCACCGGCCGGCACGAGGTAACCCAATGAGGGTGCGGATCTGGGGCGCGCGCGGGTCGGTCCCGGCCCCGGGGCCGGAGATGAACCGCTACGGGGGCAACACCTCGTGCGTGGAGCTGACCCTCTCGAATGGCGAGACCCTGATCCTCGACGCCGGCACCGGCATCCGCACGCTCGGTTTCTCGCTGCCGCCCGACCTGCCGCGGATCAACATCCTGCTGACCCACCTCCACCTCGACCACATCCAGGGCCTGATGTTCTTCCCGCCCTGCTTCCGGGCCGAGTCGAACATCCGGATCTTCGGCCCGAGCTCGCCCGAGGCCTCGCTCGAGTCCCGGATCGCGCGCTACATCTCCGCCCCGCTGTCGCCGGTCGAGGTCCGCGAGCTCCCGTGCGACGTCTCCTTCCACGACGCTCCGCCCACCGAGTGGCAGATCGGCAGCGCGACGATCCGGGCCGAGGCGGTGACCCACCGCGGGCCGACGCTCGGCTACCGGATCACCGACGGCGACACGACGCTCTGTTACATCCCCGACCACGAGCCCGGTCTCGGCGCCGATCTTTCGAAGCTCAGCGAAGAGTGGATCTCGGGCTACAACCTCGCCCGCGACGCCGACCTGCTGATCCACGACTGCCAGTACACGGACGAGGAGTACCCGGGGCACGAGGGCTGGGGGCACTCGCCGATCACCGAGGCGGTCACGTTCGCCCGCCGGGTCGGTGCCAGGCGGACGCTCCTGTTCCACCACGACCCGCTCCACACCGACGGCTTCCTCGACGACCTTCACCGCAGCGCGCGCCGCGCCTGGCAGGACCTCGGCGGCGACCCCGAGCAGATCGGCATCGCCGCCGAGCGGGCCGAGCTCAACGTCGGCGCACCCGCCTCCGAGGCCCCCGCCAGGCCGCGGATCGCCGTCTGAGCGTCGCGACCCGCCCCCGCGACGGGGTGCCTGAAACCCGCTGCTGAAGCCGGATCGGGCGGCTCAGTTCCCCGAGGTACAAAGCCGCGGGGGTGAATTTTCGACGCCGGTACAAACACGGCTGGACGCCCCGATCCCACACTGCTGGCGTTGGCAAACCACTCCCGCCGGTCATCCCTGCCCGGCGGCAAGGAGGAAACGCGAATGACTAAGAGGCTCAGCCTCACAGTCCTGTTGGCGCTGATCGCCGCCCTGGTGATACCGGGTGTGGCGTCCGCACAGGACGGAGCGAAGCTGTTGGAAGCGAAGTCGATCGAGCTGGACATGGTCTGGGTCGCCGTCTCGTGCGCGCTCGTCTTCCTGATGCAGGCAGGTTTCCTGTTCCTGGAGATCGGGTTCAGCCGGGAGAAGAACGCCGGAGCGGGCGTCGGCAAGATCCTGATCAACCTCGGCATCGTGACCATCGCCTGGTGGGCGGTCGGCTACGGCATCAGCGGCTTCGGCAACAAGGTGTACGGCACCGACGGGTTCTTCTTCCACATCGGCCAGGTGATCGGCTCCGGAGCCGACGCATTCGAGGTGGCGGGCTCGGACGCGATGCTGATGCTCTACGGGCTGGCCTTCGCAGCGGTGTCGCTGGCGATCGTCTGGGGCACCACGCTGGAGCGGATCAAGTTCAGCGCCTACGTGATCTACGCGGTCATCTTCGGCGCGCTCATCTACCCGCTCGTCGCCCACTCGGTCTGGGGCGGCGGTTTCCTCTCTGACGTCGGCGGCAAGCCGGTGATGGACTTCGCCGGCTCCTCGGTGGTCCACCTGACCGGTGCGGTCGGCGGCCTCGCGGCGTTGCTGCTGCTCGGCGCACGGCGCGGCAAGTACGCGGCCGACGGCTCACCCCGCGCGATCCCCGGACACTCGATGCCGTTCGTCGGCCTCGCGGTGATGATCCTCTGGATCGGCTGGTTCGGGTTCAACGGCGGTTCGACGTTCGGCACGGCCGACTCGTTCTTCGGTGAGGTCATGCTGAACACGCAGCTCGCCGCCGCCGCCGGTGTCATCGGCGCGGTGCTGGTCTGCTACATGAAGACGAAGTCGCTCGACGTCGGCATGGCCGGCAACGGCGCGATCGCCGGCCTCGTCGGCATCACGGCCCCGTCCGGGTTCGTGGAGTTCTGGGCGGCCCCGATCATCGGGTTCCTGGCCGGCGTGTTCGTCGTCTACTGCGTGATCGCGATCGAGAAGCGGCTGGACGATCCGGTCGGCGCCCTGTCGGCGCACGGCATGGCCGGCATCTGGGGAACGATCGCGGTGGGGATCTTCGCCTCGCCCCGTCTGATCGTGGACGGAGCGGCGCCGGGGATCTTCTACGGCATCAAGGACGGCGACTTCGCCAACTCGCTGGGTCAGCTCGGCGTGCAGGCGCTGGCGGTCGTCGCGACGTTCACGTTCGTGTTCGTAGTCTCGTATGCGGTGTTCGCAGCGCTCAAGGCTACGATCGGGCTGCGGGTCTCCGAGGAAGAGGAGCTCGCCGGTCTCGATATCTCCACACACGGCATGTACGGCTATCCCGAGTCGTTCATCCCGCGCGAGGAGTACCCCGGCTCGGGGATGTACGAGCCGAGCGTGGCCGGAACACCGATCGCGACGCCCACGGCGGCGGCGGCGAGCCCGCCCCCGTCCGGCACAGCAGCCACCCCGAGCGCCTAGGAGGAGGTGAACCAAATGAAGAAGATCGAAGCATTCATCCGCCACGAGGCGTTCGAGCCGATCCGCCAGGAACTGCTCGAGCGGGGCATCCCGTCACTCTCGATCTCCGAGGTGAAGGGGTCGGGCCGCCAGAAGGGCGTCGTCGAGCACTACCGCGGGGCGAGCCTGACGGTGAACGTTCGGCCGAAGCTGAAGATCGAGTGCGTCGTCGACGACTCCGAGAAGGAGATGGTCGTCGAGACGATCCTCAAGCACGCGAGGACCGGCTCGATCGGCGACGGCAAGATCTTCGTCCTGCCGGTGGAGGAGGCGATCCGCATCCGCACCGGCGAGGAGGGCGAGGACGTGTTGCAGGCCCACGAGGGGCCTGAGGTCCCGGCCTAAGGCCGGGGGCGAGCACAAGGGAACGTGAGCGGGCCGGCCGGGACGGCCGGCCCGCCGCGTATTTCGGGACAGGAGGAGGAGCGATGAAGGACGAGGCGACGATCGTGCAGTTCCCACACGCCGACGAACGCCAGATCGTGGCCTTCGGCGGCGGCGGATTCTCGATGGAGGCCGGCAACCCGCTGCTCGACGACTACGTGCTGGAGCTGGCCCGGGCTCGCAGCGAGCGGCCGCGCGTCTGCTTCCTGCCGACGGCGAGCGGCGATGCCGACCACTACGTCGTCCGCTTCTACCGGGCGTTCAGCGGCGCCGGCTGCGAGCCCTCACACGTATCGCTGTTCCGGCGCGACCGCGGCGCCGCCGACCTCCGCGAGCACCTGCTCTCGCAGGATCTGATCTACGTGGGCGGGGGCAGCGTGATCAGCCTGCTCGGGACCTGGCGAGCCCACGGGATCGACGCGATCCTCGCCGAGGCGTGGCGCCGCGGCGTCATCCTCTGCGGCCTCAGCGCCGGCTCGCTCTGCTGGTACTCGGAGGGCGTCACCTCCTTCCACGGCGAGGTCCTGCGGGTCCGTGGCCTCGGGCTGCTCCCGTGGAGCAACTGCGTCCATTACGGCGGCAAGCAGGGCCCGCGCGAGCCCTACCACGCGATGCTGCGCCGAGGCATGTGCCCGGGCTACGCCGCGGAGGACGGGAGCGCGCTGCACTTCCGCGGGTCGCGGATGGTCGCCGCGGTGGCATCCCGCCCGGACGCCCGCGCCTGGTGCGTCGGCGACGGCGGCGACCGGGTCATCGAGACGGCGCTGCCGACCCGCTACCTCGGCGAGGAGCGCGAGGCGGGAGACGACGAGCTTCATGCCGTCGCCTGACCGGCGGTCGGGACCGCGACCGAACCGGCGACCGAAGCCGCGAAAATAGGCCGATGCCCGGTCCGATCGTCGCCATCGGCGGCGCCGAGTTCCACATGCGCCCCGAGAATGAGGCGCTGCACGACTACATCGTCTCGCTGCTCGAGCCGGCGCGGCCGCGGATCTGCCTGGTGCCGACCGCGGGCGGCGACCCGCACGATCAGATCGCCGCCTTTCACGCGGCGATGGAAAGGCGCGGCGCCGAGGCGAGCTCGATGTCGCTGTTCCGGCTCGGGGACTTCCCCGTCGACCCGGGCGAGCACCTGCTCCGCCAGGACGCCATCTACGTGACCGGCGGCAGCATGGTCAACCTCATGGCGCTCTGGCGCGAGCACGGGATCGACCGGCTGATGCGCGAGGCCCACGAGCGCGGCATCCTGCTCTGCGGCTACAGCGCCGGGTCGATGTGCTGGTTCGAGTCCGGGATCTCCCGCGGCGGCGGCGTCCCCGCCCCGGTCGCCGGGATCGGGCTGATCCAGGGCAGCCACTGCGTCCACTACTCGCAGGACCCCGACCGCCGCGACGCCTACCGCCGCGCGGTCGCCCACGGCGGCATCGGGCCCGGCCTCGCCCTCGACGACCACGCGGCGGCGCTGATCCGCGACGGCGAGATCGTCGAGGCGGTCGGGGCGACCGAGACGGCATCGGCCTTCCGGGTAGAGCCCGGGGACGGCGGCGACGCCCGCGAGACGGCGCTCGAAGCGCGGCTCCTTCCCGCCCATGGCCCCGACCCCGAGCCGGCGCTCGACGAGATGCGGGAGCTGCGCCGGATGCGAACCGCGCGCCCCTCCGGCCCCGGGCGCCTGGGCCGGCGCGGCTGACCCGAGCTAGCCGAGCGCCTCGCGGCGGGCGCGCTCGGCGGCCTGCTCGGCCTCGCGAGCGGCGCGCGCCCGCGCGTCGCGGGCGAGCTCCTCGCGGCGCTCCTGCGCCTCGGTCTCGGCCTGCTTGGCGAGGCGCGCCCCCTCGAGCTCGGCCTCGCGCGCGGCGCGCTGACGCGCCTTCTCGCCGCTGACGGCAGCCTCCTTCTTCAGCTTCTCCATCTCGGCCGCGAGCTTGCGCTCGGCCTCGGCCTTGGTCCGCCGCTCGGTCTCGTCGGCGAGGCGCTCGGCCAGGTTCTTCAACCGCGCCTCGGCGAGGTTCAGCTTGCCCTCGACCTCCTTGCGCGCCTCCGCCTCGGCGGCGACCTTGCGGCGCCCGTCCTCGCGGACCCGCTCGAGCTCGTCCTCGAAGCCGTCCTCGCGCTTGGCGATCCGGGCGTCGAGCTCGCGGGCACGGTTCTCGATGCCCTCCTCGAGCTGCTTCTTGCGGGCCTCGATGTCGGTCTCGGCCTTGCGGCGGCGAAGCTCCATCCGCTCCTCGAGCTCGGCCTTGCGGCTCTTGAGCTCGGCGCTGATCTGCTCGGCGCCGGACTTCTTCATCGCCGCGATCGCCTCCTTGAGCTTCTGCTCGGCCTGCGCGCGCAGGTCCTTGCGGCTCTCCTCGAGCTTCTCCTCGTAGCTCTTCTCGGCCGCCTCGATCCGCTCGGCCGCGGACTTCTCGGCGCGGTCGGCGCGCTCGTTCGCCGCGTCGCGCTCGGCGACCGCACGCCGGGCGATCGACTCGGCCCCCGCCGCCCGCAGGGCCGACTCCCGCGCCTCGGCGGCGAGCTTCTTGACGTCGGACGACAGCACCGAGACGTCGTCGGCCCGGACGCGCTCGATCTCCTCCTGGAGACCGTCGGCGGCGGCGCGTGCACGCTCGGTCTCGCCGGAGGGTTGCTGATCAGCGCTCGATTCCATCACGTCCTCCTGTCCCCCAGTGGAGTTGCGAGCCTACCCACTGAAGCCTCGCGGGGGCGGCCGCTCACGGCTTCACCTGGGGCGCGGTGCCGTCGTAGCTAAAGGAGACGAGGATCGCGAGGATCGAGCTGAGGAGGACGAACAGGATCGCGGCGGCGAGCAGCTTCGGCATCTTCGCGGCGTGCGCGTAGATGCCGACCAGGAAGCCGGCGCCGATCATCAACGCGTACGGACCGGCGTTGTCGCTCAGGGCGACGACCATCGCTGCGACCACGGAGGGACTCACGCCGCCATTATCATCGACCCGAGTGAGCTCCCCGCAACCAGCCGCGGCCGGCCCCGGCCCCGACCAGCCCGCGGGTGCCGGTCTCGAGGCGACCCGCGACGCGCTCGAGGCGGCCGGATACCTGGCCGACGACTCGGCCGCGCTCGTCTCTCACCTCGCCCAGCAGCTCGGTAAGCCGGTCCTCGTCGAGGGTCCCGCCGGCGTCGGCAAGACGGAGCTCGCCAAGGCGCTCTCCCGCGCCACCGGTCGCGAGCTGATCCGCCTGCAGTGCTACGAGGGGCTCGACGAGGCCAAGGCCCTGTACGAGTGGAACTACCGCAAGCAGCTCCTGCGGATCCAGGCCGAGGCCGGAGCCGGGCCCGAGGAGGACGCGGCCGGCGACGCCGTGATGGAGGACATCTTCGGCGAGGAGTTCCTGCTCACCCGGCCGCTGCTGGCGGCGATCGCCTCGGAGGCGCCGGTCGTGCTGCTGATCGACGAGATCGACAAGACCGACCAGGAGTTCGAGGCCATGCTCCTCGAGGTCCTCTCCGACTTCCAGATCTCGATTCCGGAGCTCGGCGTGGTCGAGGCGGCCTCGATGCCGCTCGTCCTGCTGACCTCCAACAACTCGCGCGAGCTCACCGAGGCGCTGAAGCGCCGCTGCCTCTACCTCTGGCTCGACTACCCGTCGGTCGAGCGCGAGGTCGAGATCGTCCGCCTCCACGTCCCCGACCTCGACGCCGAGCTGGCGCTGAGGCTCGTCGAGGTGGTCGGGATGGTCCGCGAGCTCGACCTCAAGAAGCCGCCGTCGATCGCCGAGTCGATCGACTGGGCACGGGCGCTGCTGCTGCTCGGCGCCGATCAGATCGACTCCGAGACCTTCAACCGGACGATGAGCATCATCGTCAAGCACCGCACCGACCTCGACCTCGTCGCCGAGCGGGTCGGGATGCGGTTGCCCGCGGCGGGCCGCGGCAGCAGCAACGGCGGCGGCGCGGCCTGAGGTCGTGGCCTCCCCCGCCCCGAACGACCTGATCGCCGACCAGCTCGTCTCCTTCTGCGACGAGCTCCGCAACGAGGGCCTCGCCGTCGGGACCGCGGAGATCCTCGACGCGTTCGCCGCGGTCGAGCAGGTGCCGTGGAGCGAGCGCAGCCAGTTCCGGGAGGCGCTGGCCGCGACGCTGGCCAAGAGCCAGGAGGACCGGCACCTGTTCGAGCGGGTCTTCGACCGCTGGTTCTTCCGCGCCGCGGAGCTCGAGGCGATCGAGCGCGACCGCGCCGGCGAGATCGATGGCGACCAGGGCGAGCCCGGTGAGGGCGGCGAGCCCGTCGACGGCGACAGGATCGACGTCGAGGAGCTGGCGGAGATGATCCGCCAGGCGATCGCCGACGGCGACGAGGCGCGGATGCGCGACCTCGCCCAGCTCGCGGTCGCCGCCTTCGGTCGCCGCGGCGAGGGCTCGGGCGTCGTCGGTGTCGACGTCCAGCGGATCCGGCGCTCGCTCGGGCTGACGCCGGGCTCGCCCGACCGCCAGGCACCCGACGGGGCCACCGAGGACGTCGAGATCGACCGCGACGGCGTCCGCCGCTTCGAGACGCACCTGCGCCGTGAGCTCGAGCGCCGCCTGATCGAGCGCACCGGCAACCTGCCGCCGGCGCGTCCGCTCGCCGACCTCGACCGGGCGCTGCCGACGAATCCGACCCAGGACCTCGCCGCGGTCCACCGCTCCGTGACGATGCTGAAGCGGCGCCTTGCGACGCTCGGCAACGAGCAGCGCGGCCGCCGCAAGGGACGGGTCGTCGACGTCCGCCGGACGATGCGCAGCTCGCTCGAGACGGGAGGGGTGCCGCTCACCCTCCGGTATCGCCCGCGCCGCCCGCGCCGCCCCGAGATCTACGTCCTCTGCGACGTCTCGACCTCGGTCACCTCGGCGAGCGTCTTCTTCCTCAGCGTCCTCCACGCGCTCCACGACTCGTTCCGCAAGCTCCGCAGCTTCGTCTTCATCGAGCGCATCAGCGAGGTCACCGAGACGTTCGAGCGCGAGCGCGACTTCCGCAAGATCAGCGAGCGGATCAGCCAGGACGGCGGCGTCGCCGACATCTCCGGCTACACCGATTACGGTCGGGTCTGGCTCGAGTTCCTCGAGGAGATCTCGGCCGACCTCGACCCGCGCTCGACCGTGATCGTCCTCGGCGACGCCCGCACCAACGGACGCGACCCCCACGCAGCCGCTTTCGCACGGCTCACCGAGCGCGCCGGCAGGACCTTCTGGCTCAACCCCGAGCCGCGCCTGTACTGGAACTACGGCGACTCGGTGATGGCGGCGTATGAGCCGCACACGACGGAGGCGTTCGAGTGCTGGACGACCAAGCACCTCGAGCACTTCGTCGACGTCGTCGCCAAGCCCTGACCTGGCGTGGGCGGGAGACGCGATGCCCGCGTCATCGACCGGCTCGCGGCCGAGTGGCCGCGTCGCCGACCTCTTCCTCGGCCTCCCGCCTCCCGCCCACGCCAGGGCTATGATCGAGGTGTCAAGGGGTGCTCGCGGGCAGCGGGCTGAGATAGCGTCTCCGGGACTCCCCGCCCGGCGCTGACCCTCCGAACCTGTGCGGTAATTCGCGCGAAGGGAAGATCGTCATCGCCGAGAGGCAGTCAGCCGCGGCCCCCGGAGCCGCCGAAGGAAACGGACCGGAGCCGGCCGGGATCGCGGTCCGCGGCCTCCGCCACGCCTTCGGGCCGACCGACGTCCTGGCTGGGATCGACCTCGACGTCGCCCCCGGCGAGACGCTTGCACTCGTCGGGGCCTCCGGCTGCGGGAAGTCGACGCTGCTGGAGCTGATCGCCGGGCTGCAATCGCTGCAGGCCGGGACGATCGCGATCGCCGGCGACAGCTCGCCCGCCGGACGGATGGCGGCCTCGGCCTGGATGCCGCAGAGCGACATGCTGCTGCCGTGGAAGCGCGCCGCCGACAACGCCGCGGTGGCACTGCGGATGTCCGGGCGTGATCGCGCCTCGAGCCGGGAGCGTGCGACGGCGATGCTCGACCACCTCGGGCTCGCCGGCTTCGCGGGCTCCTACCCGCGGGAGCTCTCGGGCGGGATGCGGCAGCGGGTGGCGTTCGCGCGGACGCTGCTGGCCGGCACCCCGGTCCTCCTGCTCGACGAGCCCTTCGCCGCGCTCGACGCGATCACCCGCGCCGAGCTCCAGAGCTGGATCGTGATGACGCTCGCCGGCGAGGCCCGGACGACGATCCTCGTCACCCACGACGTCGAGGAGGCGCTGTTCGTCGCCGACCGGGTCGTCCTGCTGACGCCTCGACCCGCGACCGTCCGGGCGGCGATCGTCTCTCCTCCGGTCCCAGCCGGAGCGAGTCGCGCCGAGGCGATCGCCGACCCGGCCTTCGTCGCCGCGCGCACCGAGGCGCTCGAGTCCCTGGGGGCGGCCGCGTGAGCGGCGGCAGGAGCTCGGTAAGCCGGCTTTGGCCGGCGCTGCTCGTCCTCGTGGCGCTGCTCGGCGTCTGGCAGCTCGCGGCCGCGAGCGGCGCCCTCGCCGACACGCTCGGCCTCGACTCCTTCCTCGTCCCCTCGCCGGCCGAGATCCTGAACTCGCTCTGGGAGGACCGGGCGCTGCTGGCCGAGAACGCGTGGGTCACGTTCGCCGAGGTGCTGGCGGGATTCGCGGCGGCGTTGGCGCTCGGAGTCACGACCGCGGTCGCGCTTCACCTCTCGCCGCTCCTGCGCCGGGTCTCCTACCCGCTCGTCGTCGCCTCGCAGACGATCCCGGTGATCGTGATCGCGCCGGTCCTGGTCGTCTGGTTCGGGTTCGGCATCGGGCCGAAGGTCGCGATCATCGCCCTGATCTGCTTCTTCCCGATCACCGTCAACACGCTCGACGGGCTCGCGACGGTGCCGCCCGAGCAGCGCAAGCTGATGCGCTCGCTCGGGGCGGGACGACTGCGGGTCCTGAGCTCGCTCGAGGCGCCGACGGCGCTGCCGTTCCTGCTCAGCGGAGCGAAGATCGCCGCCGCGGTCGCCGTGATCGGGGCCGTCTTCGGCGAGTGGGCCGGGGCCGACGAGGGGCTCGGGCACCTGATGCTCGTCGACAACGCCAAGCTCGAGGTAGCGAGGCTGTTCGCGGCCATGGTCTGGCTCTCGGCGATGGCGCTCGCGCTGTTCGGGTGCCTTTCGCTGATCGAACGCCGGGTCGCCTGGTGGGGCACCGGCCGCGGGGAAGGCGCGACGTGACCGCCCGGGTGACGATCGGATTGGCCGGGCTGCTCGCGGCGCTCGCCCTGGCCGCGTGCGGCGACGGAGGCGGCGACTCCGCCGGCGAGCCGTTCGGCCTGACGCTCGACTTCTACGTCAACCCCGATCACGCGGGCATCTACACCGCGCTCGACCGGGGCTACTTCGCCGACGCCGGTCTCGACGTTCGCCCGCAGGTGCCCTCGGACCCGGCGGCGCCGATCAAGCAGGTCGCCGCCGGTCGTGCGGACCTCGCCATCTCCTACGAGCCCGAGGTCGTTCTCGCACGCGCGCAGGGCCTCGACGTCGTCGCGGTCGCCGCTCTCGTCAACGGCCCGCTGACGTCGCTGATCTCGCTCCCCGCCGGGGACATCGCCACCGCGGCTGATCTCGCCGGCAAGACCGTCGTCACCGCTGGGATCCCCTACCAGGCCGCCTACCTCGAGACGATCCTCGGCCGCGCCGGGGTCGACCCCGACTCGGTCGATCAGGTCGACGTCGGCTTCAACCTGATGCCGCCGGTGATCTCGGGGCGAGCCGACGCGATGTTCGGAGGCTTCCTGAACGTCGAGGGAGTCGACCTCGCCGAGCGCGGGCTCGATCCGCGGGTGGTGCCGGTCGACGAGCTCGGCGTCCCGACCTACGACGAGCTCGTCCTCGTCGCCGACGCCGACCGGGTCGCGGACGACCCCGAGCCGATCCGCGAGTTCCTCGCCGCGCTCGAACGCGGGACCTACGCGGCCGCCCGCGACCCGCAGGCGGCGACCGACGCCGTGGTCGAGGCCGGCGACGGCCTCGACCCCGACCTCACGAGCGCCGAGGTCGACGCCACGCTCCCGAGGCTGGTGCCGCCGGGGGACATGCCATACGGCTGGATGGACCCGAGGCGCTGGCAGCGCTTCGCCGACTACCTCTACGAGGCGGGGCAGGTCGAAGAGCGCCCGGACGCGAACGACCTGCTGACGAACGACCTGCTGCCGGAGGCGAAGGGCGACGGCTGAGCAGCGAGGTGGGTGGCAGAAAAGGGACCTGTGAAGTCGGTTTGCTGCCACCGGGCACCGAGGTTGCTGGGAACGGGGCCAAGAACCTCGGTTTCGTTACCCGCGAGTCTGATTCGGCGCCTGAGGTGACGAAACCGGTGCCAGGGCGCTGGTTTCGTTGCCTTGGGCGACCGATCGCGTCCGCGGGCAACGAAACCGGTGCTGATCGACCCCCTCCCCAGCCGACCTCGTCGCCCGCCCGCGTACCGGCGCCGCTCACCCAGCCGACACCTTCTTCCGTTCCGCCTACGCCGCCTCGAACTCCGGGTTCGCCGGGTGGTAGGCGAGCTTCGGCTGCTCCTTCAGCGCGGCCCCGAGGCCGGCGAGCATGAACCTGCCGGCGAGGCCGCGGTACGGCTCGTAGGGAAGGAAGTACTCCTCGACCTCGGCGACGGTGGCGCGGCGGCCGAGCTCGGCGAGATGGCCGACGAGCTTGACGTAGGCGAGGTCGCCGGCCGGCAGGGAGTCGAAGTCGCCGCGGCCGTTGAGCGCGAGGACTTGCATCGTCCAGGGCCCGATCTCGCTGATCGCCCGCAATCGCCTGTCGCCGGCCGGGTCGGAAGGATCGCACCGTCCCGACGCCACCTCGCGGGCGGCCTTGATCAGCGCGAGCGCCCGCTTCGGGGCGAGGTCGAGTGCCGCCAGCTCGGCGGGGGCCAGCCCGGCGACGGTGGCGGCGCACGGGACGTCGGCGAGCGGGCGCGCCCGCCCCTCGAAGCTCAGCACCGGTCCCCAATTCCGGACGATCCGGCGCTGGATCATCGCCGCGCGGGTCGATTCGATCAGCTGTTCCGTGACCGCCCAGGCGAATGCCTCCCACGCGTTCGGCGTGCGCTTCACGCGATAGCCGGGCATCCGCCTGATCAGCGGCCGCAGAAGCGGATGTGAGCGGAACCGCCGCATGAAGGGGCGCATGTCGTCGTCGACGCCGAGCGCGTGGCGGATCCGCTCGATCGCGCCCTCGAGCTCGGCACGCGAGGCCGGCTCGCGGTCGCCGCCGGCGAGCCACGCGGCGGGCGCGGGCATGGCGGCGATCGCGACCTCGCCGCGGTTGCCCTCCCAGGCGCGGGTCAGGACCGGGCGCCCGGAGACGTGGAGGAAGCGTTCGTAGACGCCGTTACGGGAGCGGGCGACCGCGTCGGGAAAGCGGCGGCCGCGCGGGAAGCGGTAGAGGCACTGCGGGCGCACCTCGACGACCAGCGAGCCTCCCGGGCCGCGGGTCAGGCGATCTGAGCGCGGCATCAGCGGCCGAGCAGGTGAACGTCGACGAGGAACGAGCGGCTCGCGATCACGTCGCGATCGCTGCGGCCCCGGCGGACGGCGCGGCGGGAGCTGCGCCCGCCGGTCATCGCCTTCGCTGCGCTGACGGCGGCGACGGTTGCGGCGCCGGCCGCGAGCCCGCCCGCCGCGACGACGGCGATCGCGCGGACCTCGCCCCGCCACGCGCTCAGCTCGGACGGCGTCCGGCGCTCGGCGAGCGCCTTGACCGGCGTCTGGGGCGCCTCACCCTGCTCCTGATCCGTCCCGCCGAGCGGCTCCTCGACCGCTTCGACGTCGACAACGGGTCCCGTGCTCATCGGCGCCAGTCTACGCACCGCCCCGGCGACGGGAGGGGCACAAGTGGAACACTGAGGGCATGAGCGAACAGCTTTCCGCGCAAGGTCCGCGAATCGAGTCGGACGTCTTCGCCAAGGCCCGCGACCACGACCGCCGCGAGATCCTCGAGCTCGCCGAGAAGGCCGACATGATGCCCTACTTCCGGCTGCTCACCTCGGAGGCGGGCCCGGTGGTCGAGATGGAGGGTCGCGAGACCCTGATGCTCGGCTCCAACAACTACCTCGGGCTGACCGGCGACCCCCGGGTCAAGCAGGCGGCCCGCGAGGCGCTCGACACCTACGGGACGGCGCTGACCGGGTCGCGGCTGCTCAACGGCACGATTCCGCTCCACATCGAGCTCGAGGAGGAGCTCGCGGACTGGATGGGCACCGAGGCCGCCCTCGTCTTCACGACCGGCTACCAGGCGAACGTCGGCTGCATCGGCACGATCCTCGGTCCCGGCGACACGGTCATCTGCGACTCCGGCGACCACGCCTCGATCCTCGACGGCTGCCGCCTGTCGGGGGCGAAGCTCCGGCCCTTCCGCCACAACCGCATCGACAAGCTCGAGCGGATGCTCGACCGCGCGGCCGGAGACGGCGGCGGCGTCCTCGTCGTCGTCGACGGGGTCTTCTCGATGGAGGGCGACATCTGCCCGCTGAGCGATGTCGTCGCCCTCTGCGAGCGCTACGGCGCGAGGCTGATGGTCGACGAGGCCCACGGCGTCGGCGCGCTCGGCGCCCGCGGGGCGGGCGCAAGCGAGCTGCTGGGCGTCGAGGACGCGGTCGACCTGCGCATGGGCACGTTCTCGAAGAGCTTCGCCTCCTGCGGCGGCTTCATCGCCGGCCCGGCCGAGGTGATCGACTACCTGCGGATCGCCGCGCGCTCCTTCCTGTTCAGCGCCGCCGCCGTCCCCGCCGCCGTCGGCGCCGCCCTGGCGTCGCTGCGGATCATCCGTGAGGAGGGACCGGAGCTGATCGCAAAGCTGCTCGACAACGCCGCCTACCTGCACGGCGGACTGACCGGGCTCGGCCTCCGCGTGGTCGCTCCGACCGCGCTGCCGGACGGCAGCGAAGCGCTGACGCCGATCGTGCCGGTGATCGTCGGCGAGGACGTCCGCGCCGCGATGCTCTGGAAGGCGCTCTTCGAGGAGGGGCTCTACACGAACGTCGCCCTCCACCCGGCGGTGCCGCCGGCGGGGGCGCTGCTGCGGACGAGCCTGATGGCGACCCACGAGACCGAGCACCTCGATCGCGCGCTCGCGATCTTCGAGCGGGTCATCCAGCGCTCGCCCGAGCTCGTCGCGGGCTGATCCTCCGACCGCCACCCCGGCGATTCGTGTCCGGATTCATTACCCCTCTTCGGGTAGTTTCGGCTTGTCCGATTGGTCACAAGACCGAATCCGTGGCGACTACCCCCCAAAAACATGCTCTTAGCGATCCTTGCGGACGGAATCGGGGGGTCGAGGGGGGCACGTCCGAGCCGCGGTCACTAGGGTGCCCAACGCACCGAACGCTACCGGGGTAGGAGCGAGTCGGAGAGTCCTCCTGAAGGGCTCCCGGAGCCGCGATCCGTCCATGGATCACCCTCGTTCGGCGTGGAAAACCTAGTCAACACACCACCGCTCTCAAGCAGGAGGAGGAGTGAGTATGGAAGCTGCCTCGACGGCTGCACCCGCCGCTGTGCCGCAACATATCCGTGCCCTCGAGCATGCCAACCGGGTCCGCCTTGCGCGTGCGGCCCTGAAGCGTTCAGTCCGGGCCGGAGACCTCCAAGCCGAGCAGGTCGTCCGCTCGTGCCCGTGGGAGGCGGAGACGATGACCGTCTCCGAACTACTGCGAAGCCAGTCGCGCTGGGGCCGAACGAGGACCCGCAAGTTCCTGGTACCGCTGGCCGTGAACGAGAACCGTCAGCTCGGCCGGCTGACTTTGCGCCAGCGCGAGGCGCTCGCGGGCGCGCTCGAGGAGAAGCAGGCCTCACGCCGCTGATCAGGTCGTCCAGTCGCCGGCCCGGGCAGGAGATCCCGGGCCGGCGGCGTTTTCTCCGGCCTCCTCCCTCTCGACCCCATCTCCCCCCGGCTCAACGCCGGTTACGCCGGCGGGGTGGAGCGAAGCGATAGCGATCGCCGCCCGAGCGGCTGCTGAAGACCTTCGTCAGCGCGATCGCCGCGACGACGAACACCCCGATCCCGATCGCGGCCCTTGCGAGCTGCGGCAGGCCCGCGGGCGCGAGGTAGAAGAGCAGCCCGAGGACGATCAGCGCCGGAACCCCGGCCAGCACCGCCGTGTGTGAGCGGTAGCCGGCGAAGTGCTCGCGGATGCTCAGCTCGAGGCCGCCGATCGATCCCAGCGCGAGCCCGGCTGCGATCAGGATCGGGCCCCGGGATCCGCCGACGACGAAGAACCCGAGGATCAGCATCACGATCGACGCGAGGACGCAGAGCTCGACGAGGGGGAAGTTCCCCCACGGAGCCGGCGGCCCCTCTTCCTCGCCGCTCGCCGGGCGGGCCGGCGCGGCCCGCTTCGGGCGCTCCTCGGCCGGCGGCGCCTCCGGCCCGGGGGCCGAGGCAGCGCGCGCTCGGCGCTTGCGCCGCTTACGCGCCTTCGACGAGGCCATCGGCTTCGCTCAGCGGTCCGTGCGACCGATCGGGGATTGGGGCGGGACGCGCACCGGGCACGCCCCGCAGGCTAAGGGACAGCCGGACGAGAGCTTGACGCGCCACCACCCGGCGATCATGCCGAGCAGCCCCCAGCGCGGGCGCACGTGCCAGTGCTTGCAGCTGCGCTCGCCCACGTCCTCGCCGCGGACCCGCGTCCAGCTGTGGGCGCCGGGGTCGGCGATCATCCGCTCGACGAGCGCGCGGTTCTCCTCCTCGGTCTCCGAGCGGCGGGCGATCTCGGCCCGCGCCTCGGCGAGGCGGTCGGCGAGGGCATCGCGGATCCGCTCGAGCTCGGCGAGCCCGAGGACCCTCGGCCCGCCGGCGGCGCCGACGCGCCATTCGATCCCGAGCCGCGGCGATGCGCTCGCGAACAGCTCCGAGAGCTCACGCTCCATCCGGGCGATCTGATCGCGAAGCGAGCGCCTCGCGTCGCGGACGGCGGCCTCGCGAGGATGGCTCGGCGGCGCCGGGACCGAGACGGTTCCCCTGCCCCCTGACTTCGGATCGTGCTCGAGAAGCTCCGTCACCGGGCTCCTTTCCGGATCGCGGTTCGATCATTGTAACCGCGATCGGCGCGCAGATCGCGGATTCGGGCGGTTCGCTCAGCCGGCGGCGACGATCTCCGATGCAAGCCAGAGCGCCTCCTCGACGGCGATCTCCGGCACGCCCGCGACGCCGACGACCACGAGCGCTGTTCGCCGTGTCGACGGCGAGACGCCGCGGCCGGATGCGAGCGCGCCGAACAGCAACGCGAGCGGCCGGACCTCGTCGGTGAGGACGAGCGTCCCCTCGGGGAGCGCGCCCGGTCGCCCCTCGAGGCCCTCGCCCTCGAAGCTCGGGCGGATGCCGATGCCGCCCTCGACGCGATCGGCGTCGAACGCGAGGACCGGGACGCCGGATTCGATCATCGCGATCGTCAGGGCGTCGTCGAGCAGGTTCCGGGAGACGAACCCGCCCTTCAGCATCCGGTCGAGGACGGCCTGCTCGGGCGGCGTCGGCTGCTCGTCGGGATCGAGGCCGATGTGCCGGTAGAAGACGCGGTAGGCGTAGGGAATCGGCTTCGTCCTGAAGGTGACCGCCTGCGGCCCGGCGAACCGGTCCGAGAGCTCCGCGAGCCGCCGCTTCAGCTCTCGCGGCGAGCGGCCCGACCCGTGGTCGACCTCGACCCAGCGGAGGTAGAGGCCCGGGTGCTCCTCGGCGAGGCCGGGATCGATCGCGCCGCGGGCTGTCTCGTCGGCCGGCCGCACCTCAGCGGACCTCGCGCTCGCGTTCGTGCGTCGCCTCCAGCAGGCCGCTCACGAGGTCGTCGATCTCGGCCGCCGAGTAGTTGCCCGCCCGGACCGCGGAGTCGTAGACGATCCCGCCCGGATAGGCGAGGACGATCGTCGGGCAGACGCCGACGCGGTAGAGGTTGGAGACGGCGCCGTCGCGGTCGAGGCCGACGGGGACCTTCCAGCCGCGCTCGCGGACGATCCCGGCGACGGTGTCGGGATCGTCGCGGACGTCGACGCTGAGGAAGTTGACGCGCCCCCGGTACCGGCCGGCCACCTCGTCGAAGTTGTCCTGGCTCGGGATGCAGTCCCCGCCGCGGGTGAACCAGAAGGAGATCGCCAGCGGACGATCGAAGAGGTCGCAGACCCGGATCGCGCCCTCGGTGTCGATTTGGCAGGCGGGCGTGCGGCGATCGCCCTCGGGGCAGGGGTTGCGCGAGCTCTCGCAGTCGTCCTGGGCGACGTTGGCGTCGGCGTCGATCCCGGCGAGAGCGTCGGGGACGGCGAACTCGGCCAGCGGCAGGCCGCGCTCGAGCTCGATCCCGGCGTCGTCGTCGCCGAGCAGGTTGAGCAGCGCGACGACGATCAGCGCGACGAAGGCAAGGCCGACGAACATCGAGTAGCGACCGCTCGGACGCGGCCGCTCGCGGCTCTCGAGGCCGCGCGGCGGGCGGCTCGGCTCGCGCTCGGGAGCCCGCTCGGGCCCGGCGGCCTCGTCTTCGGATTCGTCCGGCCACCACCCACCGCCGCTGCCGCGATCGTCGCTCATCTCAGGCGGGGGCGTCCGCGCTCCTGCCCGGGCGCAGCGAGGCGAGCCGGTGCCGCAGCGCGGGCAGCGGGTGGAACCCCTGCTCGGCCCAGACCAGGGCCGCCGGCAGAACGAGCATCACCCCGGCGAGCGCGACCGTCAGGTCGACGACCGTCACGATCCCGAAGTCGCGCAGCATCGTGATCCGGCTGAAAGCGAGCACGCCGAAGCCGGCGATCGAGGTGACACCCGACGCGAGCACCGCCGTGCCGGTGCGGGCGTAGGTCGATCGCAGCGCCTCGCCGACGCTGAGACCGCGGCCGCGCTCCTCGTGGTAGCGGGCGGCGAGGATGACGCTGAACTCGGTGGCGACTGCGATCACGAGAGCGCCGAGGGTCGCCGACATCGGGTTGAGCGGGATGTCGATCGCCTCCAGGACCAGCGCCGACCACCCGGTCGCGAGCGCGATCGGCAGCAGCGGAACCAGCGCGCGCGAGGGCGAGCGGTAGACGGCGAGAAGCACGAGGCCGACCGCGAACAGGCCCGCGATCGCAAGCCAGTAGCGCGAGCCGGAGAGCTCGGCGCTCGCGTCGGCGGTCAGGACCGGCAGGCCGACGACCTCGGCGTCGACGCCGTCGGGCGGATCGAGCTCGGAGCGGATGTCGGCGACGAGCTGCTCCTGCTCGTCGAGCGGCATCACCGGGATCAGGAACGACATGGCGGCGACGTCGCCGGCGTCGGAGCGGGACAGGATCGCCTGCGAGAAGTACTCGGGGACCGCCCCGAGCACGGCGTCGATCCGGGACTGATCGACCGGCCGCCCGGAGCTGAGGTCGAAGAGATCGGAGAGGGCCGGGCCCGGACAGAGCTCGGCCGATTCCGCGAGGCAGTTCGGCGTGTCCGGGCCGTACCCGTGCTCGGAAAGGACCCGCTGCTTGAAGTCGCTCATCCAGGTGATCGCCGCGGGTGTGGTCACGTCTCCGGAGAGGACGACATCGAGCTCCTGCGAGACGCCGGTCGCCGCCTGCAGCCGGTCGACCGACTGCAGCGCCGGAAGATCGGAGGGGACGAGCTCGCGGATGTCGGAGATGACCTTGGTCCCCGTGCCCGCGACCCATCCGGTGGCCGCGAGGACGGTGGCGACGATCAGCACCCGGCCGGGCTGCTGGATCGCGGCGGCGAGCGCGCGGCTCCAGCCGTCGACTGCGTGGCGCCTGGCCGTTGCGGCGATCGCGGTCGCGCGTACGCGGGCCGCGGCGAGCGAGCGTGCGGAGTCGCTGCCTCCCTCCGCCCCGCTCCGCCGGCGATCGGCTCCGGCCTCAGGCATCCGCGCCATCGAGAGCGCCGCCAGCCCCGCCGTCAGCGAGATCACCAGGGCGGCGGCGATGCCGGCGACGAGCGCGATCGCGAACTCCCGGACCATCGGGATCGGCGAGAGGGTCAGGGTGAGAAAGCCGACGCCCGTCGCCAGCGCGGCGGTCGCGATCACCGGACCGCCGCGAACCGCCGCGAAGACGGCGGCCGCGGGCGGGCGCCGCCCGTCGTCGGCGGCCTCGCGGAATCTCGCCTGGAGCTGGATCGCGTAGTCGACCGCGAGGCCGATCACCACCGGCAGCACCGCCACCGAGGCCATCGTCAGCGAGCCGCCGAGCAGCGACAGCAGCCCGAAGGCGAATCCGGCGGAACCGATCGCGGTGACGAGCGGCAGCAGCCGCAGGGGCGGCCCGAAGACGAGGAGCAGGACGATCGCCATGACGACCAGCGCAGCCGAGAAGAGGAGGGCGATCTGGCTGCCGAGCTCGTCGGCGAGGCCCTGGACGACGACCGGGATCCCGGAGATCTCGTAGCTGCCGTCCCGGAGCGCGAAGCGCTCCTCGCCGATCGCCTGGCGGATCAGTCCGATCGCATCGCGACGGTCGGACTCGGAGACGTCGGGCTGCAGGCGGACCGAGATCAGGGCTCCACGGTCGCTCGGGAACAGATAGCCGAACTTCGACTTCGGCGGAGCGCCCGGAAGCGTCTGGTCGAAGACGATCGACGAGACGAACTGCGGGTTGTCGATCGAGAGCCCCTGCAGCACGGTGCCGATGCTGAGCCCGGTCTGGGAGAACTGCATCAGCGCCCTCTGGACGTCGCGCTGCGACGCACCCTGCAGCGATTGGATCTGTTGCGCGATCGCCTCGTTCGAGCGCGCGGCCGCCTCGTTGATGAAGGTCGCGGGGCCGAAGACGACCCGGGTCGCCCCGAGCTCGGCGATCTCCTGGCAGACCGGCGCCGCGTACTGCCCGGTCGAATCGGTCCGGCCGGCGAGGCACATCTCGAGCATCAGCAGCCGGTCGATGTCGCTCGTCAGCATCAGCTTCTTCAGATCGCCCTCCGCGAGGACGACGATCGCGTCGTCGCCGAAGCGCTCGCGGAACTTCTGCGTCCCCTCGTAGGCGGCCGAGCCGTTGTCGACCAGCTTGTCGGTCCCTGCGTCCGGCGAAAGCCGCAGGGCGCCGACGACGGCGACGATCGCGACCACCGACACCACGCCGGCGATCGCCGCGGCCGGATGCGTGACCGACCACTCTCCTATGCGCCCCAGAACCCGCCTCACGGTCACTAGAGGTTAGGGGGCGGTGTCCCGGGGTCGGGCGGTGGTTCCACGCGGCGGCCGGGAGGGGGAGCCACCGCCTCCGCACTTCGTGCTGAGTGTCGGCGGCGGCTCCCCCTCCCGGCCTTCAGACGCACCACCCGGCCCGGCATACGCGAGCGAGGCGGAAGGCGAGCGGACCCGGACGGGAATCGCGGCTCGGGGCGGTATGCCGGGACAGGCGGTTCTGGCGGCGGGTGCCGGGGGGAGGGATCCCATCGGCAGAGCAATGCCGGTGGCGCAGGTCGATGGGATACCCCCCGGCAGGACCCGCCGCTGTCAACGTTCCGACGGGAACGCCGGACGAAACCGTCGAAACCGACGCGAAAACGCCGGCTCAGTCCATCGCCAGCGGGCCTTCGACCTCTGCGTTCAGGAACTGGC